>DGTW01000295.1 GCA_002393835.1 Treponema sp. UBA4326 | reverse complement strand
GCCGAGTTGTTGTAAGCGATGACCATTGCCTCGCCGTCCTGTCCAAGTCGGTCAAGAGCAAGAAGACCAAAACCTTCCTGGCCATCTGGCATTGGATTGTGGTAATCAACAGTTACGGTTGCAGTAAGCTCGAAGTTCTCTTTTTTAGGATCGAGAGTTGTGTAATAGAAAGAAATACCATCGAAGAATGTTTCGAATTTACCGCCCTTGCTGATGATGTTTCCTGTTTTTTCATCAAAGAGACAAGAATTGAGTTTTACCTTGAGATTGTCCGAATCAAGAACCTGATAATTGTTGTAATCGGGTTTTGTTGATGTACCGAATTCTGTGAATTCCCAGACACGCTCCTCAAGTTTGCTTGAAGTCTTTTTGAGTGGATCAGAATTGAATTTTTCACCATTGCGGGTTGCAGTTACGACAAAGCTGACTTTTGAGCCAACCGGCACTTCGACTGTCGTGCTGAGGTCGGTTGTTTTTTGAAGCTCTGTTTTTTTGCCTTTTTCGTCTGTGTAAGAAACGATATAGCCGTCTGCTTCTGGAACTTCTGTCCAGTCAAGCTGAATTTTGCCATCGCCAAGGTTTCGTGCTGAAAGAGCTGCCTTAACCATAGGCAGGGTATATTTGAATGTAGCTGGAGCTGACTCATGCTGTGAAGACTCGCCCTCACGCTCTGCATATACGACAAAAGTATATGTACCCGTCTGCTTAACCTCAAAAACTGAAGTTTTTGCCTCTTTTCGGGTTTTACCATAGTTGTTCTTTTTTGAGGCACCGGAATCTGACTTCATTGCGACAACGCCACCGTCGGCTCCGTCATTTGAAGTTACGCTCTTGAACGAAACGGTAAGTTCGTTCGGCCCGGTCTGTTCGACCTTTGTGATTGTCGGTACGGCAACTTCAGCCCAGGGCTTTCGGTCTGCGAAAACAGCAGAGCTGGCGAAAATCGCAATCGCACCTACAAAGAAAAGGCTTAAGAGTGATTTTTTCATAAATACTCACAACTCCTTTTTAAAAATAAAGATATTATATTATATCATAAAAAGGGCAGACTTGTATCAGTCTGCCCCCCTTTTCCAAGAAAAATTTGTTATTTTTGAAACAATTTACTTGCTGACATTGATGTTGTAAATGTAAATTGTAGAATGTTTTGAACCAACGGCATATCGGCCATCAGCAGGGATTTTAAAAGATACGACAGAAGCATTCTCTTTGTCATAAACACCCATCGGAAGTGCTTTTACAACGCTCTTGTCAGAAGTATTATAAATCTCGGCTACACGAGCTTCTGTTTTGCTTGAGCTGAGTCCGTAAATGGTTACTGTCTCACCTTTCTTTGCAGGGAATGAAATGTAGCATACAGGCTCTCCACCCTTTTCGAGGGCAGAACCACCCATCTTGAATCGCTGAGTGAATTTTTCTCCCTTGATTTTAACATCGTCTTTTGTTACTTCGATTGCCTTCTGGGCACCATGGATAATGAATCCGTCTTCCTCTTTGCGGTCTGAAGTGATTTTGCCCAAATCAATGTCGTTGGCAGAAATATAGCCTTCAGCAAAAAGTGAAGCTCCGAAAAGAAGTGTTGCCGCAATTGCCGCAAGAAGTTTTTTCATAGGATTTACCTCCAGAATATTCCATAGATAAGCAGAAATATTCTTTTTAATTCATTTATTACGAGAAGGAAAAATCATTCTCGAATTGTAAGTATAATTATATAATTGAAAAAAAAACATACAAGTATTTTTAATTTTCCGTTATCTTATTTTCCTTTGAAAATGTAGTGTTTTTTGTTATACTTCTCCACATGAAAAAGGGTCTTGTAATGGAAGGCGGAGCCATGCGCGGCATGTTCACGGCCGGAGTGTGCGATGTTTTATTGGAAAACGGAATTAACTTTGACGGAGCCATTGGCGTTTCCGCCGGGGCAACTTTCGGCTGCAATTTTAAATCCAAGCAGATTGGCCGGGCAATCCGCTACAACAAGCGATTCGCCCACAACTGGCGATACTGCTCTTTCCTCTCACTTTTACTCACAGGCGACCTTTACGGAGCAGATTTTTGCTACAAGCAGCTCCCAAACAAGCTCGACCTCTTTGACTATGAGACTTACCGCTCAAATCCCCTGAAATTTTACGTCGTCGCATCTGACTGCAAGACTGGAAAGCCTGTTTACAAGGAACTTGAAACTTGCGATGAAAAAGATTTGACCTGGATGCGGGCCAGCGCAAGTATGCCCCTCGTGTCTCGTGTAGTCAAAGTTGACGGCTACGAGCTTTTAGACGGCGGAATGACAGATTCAATTCCGTTAAAAGTCTTTGAAGACATGGGCTATGAAAAGAATCTCGTAATTCTCACTCAGCCCCGAAACTTTGTAAAAGAGGCCAGTTCCTCCCTCAAATTAATGAAATTCAGTCTGAGAAAGTATCCGAAAATGTTTGATGCCATGCTTCACCGCCACGAAGTTTACAATCAGGAAAAAGCCTATGTCTTTGAGCAGGAAGAAGCCGGAAAATGTTTCGTAATATGCCCTTTTGAAAGCCTGGGAATCAGCCGCACGGAAAACAATCCCGACGAATTGCAGAGAGTCTACAATTTAGGACGACTTGCAGCCCAGGAAAGCCTAGGAAGGCTCATGGAGTTCTTAAAATGACCGCAAAACTGGAACTAAAAAACCTTTCCTTTTCATTCGGCAATACTCCTGCAGTCAGCGACATTTCACTCAGAGTCGAGGAAGGAAGCTTTACAACCCTTTTAGGCCCCAGCGGCTGCGGAAAGACAACCCTTCTCCGCTTAATTTCGGGTTTCCTTCAGCCACAGTCTGGCCAGGTTTTAATCGACGGCGTAAATCAGGCCGGAATCGAGGTAAATGAGCGAAAAGTCGGAATTGTTTTTCAGGATTACGCCCTTTTTCCCCACCTTTCAGTTGCGGATAACATTGCTTACGGACTCAAAATACAAAAATCCAATTCAAAAGAAGAAATAAAACAGCTTGTCACAGAAATTGCCTCATCACTTGGAATTGAATCCTTGCTTTTACGCTTTCCAAATGAACTTTCTGGCGGTCAGCAGCAGCGCGTTGCCCTCGCCCGTTCCCTTGTTCTCAAGCCCAAGATTCTTTTGATGGACGAACCGCTTTCTTCTCTGGACACAAAATTGCGCACAAAAGTCCGGGAAGAGCTTAAAGAAATTCAGCAAAAACTAAAGATAACAACTGTTTATGTCACTCACGATCAGGAAGAGGCCCTTTCCCTCTCAACGAAAATCGCCGTACTTAACGAAGGAAAACTCCTGCAGGAAGGAAACCCAAGGGAAATCTATTTTGCCCCGAAAAGCGAATTCGTGGCAGATTTTGTAGGAAAAGCAAATTTTCTCAAAAAAGACGGCAAAACGACCATGATTCGCCCGGAATGGTTTGAACTCACCCATCAATCCCAAGCATGGGAAAAGGAAATTGTAACTTCAGAAACAATTTTGCTTTCCGGCACAATTTTAAGCGAGCAATTTTTAGGAAGCAAAAGCCGTTTCGTAATTCAAACTTGCGGCACAGACTCAAAAGAGACCGTCACCGCTGATTTTGACACAATCGAAGCGGAAAGCCTTAGAATTGGCGACAGAATCGTTATGAGAGCAAAAAAATGCTGGGAAATTCAGCCTTAATATCAGGTAATCAGGTTTTAACATCTTTTTTCTTTTCTATGAGAAATTTCATGCTATAATTTCTTTATTGATGAAAAAAGTGTTTTCTTCGCTCTTAATCTTTCTCCTTCTCCCCCTCTTCGCCCAAAGTCCAAAACGCCCTCAATTTTTGGCTAATCAGTTTATTCCGGAAGAAATCAAGACTTTTTTTAAATTTTACCCTGACATCAAATATACAGTATTTTTTGACGACAAACTTTTTGACTGGAAAATCGACATGACCGCAGACTTGTTTTTTGAGCGCACAAAAAAGCCAAAAGGTCAGAAAAGTGTGACACTCTATTGGGCGGGCGGAAGGCTTTTGCCAAAAGAAGAGCTCCCCAATAAAGAAAATTACTGGATTCTTCAATATAATTATGAAAATAAACTCCGGGATCCAAAGACCTTCACACAGGAAGAAATTGACCGCATAAAGAATTTCAGTTCTGCTGAAAACCGCAAAAACAGCGGCGGTACACCAATGTTTTTCTTTGACTGGCTCTATTCGGCTCAATCCCAAAGAATTATCGAAGAGCACATAATCCGCACGACTTTCCTTGGCAAAAAAACACGGATTCACGAGCGAATCTATGACCCGATAAAAAATGTCGAAAAGAAAATCCAGGCCAAAAAAGACAATCCCGAAATAAAAGCCTTTCTCTCTGCCCTGAAATCCGCAGACGCCTACCACTGGCGGGAAATCGCCGAAACCTCACGAAAATCCTTCCACTCATACGGAATCGCAATCGACCTGCTGCCAAAAAGACTGAACGGCCGGGCAATATACTGGGGCTGGGAAAAAGAACGCAGCGGTGACAAATGGATGCTGGTGCCGCTGGAAAAACGATGGATGCCCCCCGCCGAAATCCGGAAAATCTTCGAAAGCGAGGGCTTTATCTGGGGCGGTTACTGGATAATCTTCGACAACATGCACTTTGAGTACCACCCGGAGTTAGTAAAAATTAGCAATTAGAAGTTAGGAGTTAGAAATTGGGCGCATCGGCTTCGCCGCCGGGCTTTTCGTGGCTCCGCTATCGCTCCGTTACTTCGTAATGCGCTTTGCACACCACTACAATCCCTTGCGCTTTATCTATGGATTGCTTCGCAATCCTTGCGAGAATTGTTTCACAATTCTCGTGGAGCGATTTACTCCCCATATTCAGCACAAGCATATGCGTTTATGGATTGCTTCGCAATCCTTGCGAGAATTGTTTCACAATTCTCGTGGAGCGATTTACTCCCCATATTCAGTGCAAGCATACGCATTTATGGATTGCTCCGCAATCCTAACGAGAATTACTTCGTAATTCTCGCGGAATTTATTCCCCGAACTCAGCACATGCATACGCATTATGGAAGTGGATGCTTTCCTCGGTTTCAGCTTCCACGGTGAACCACTTGAAGTCCATTTTCTTTAGGCCCAGATAGACTTCGCGCACAACATCTTCGACGAAGCGGGGATTGTCGTAGGCATGTTCCGTCACGAATTTTTCGTCCTTGCGTTTGAGAACTGAATAAAGAGGCGTTGAGGCACATTCCTCAATCATGGAAATCACATCCTCAATCCAGAAAAACTTGCTGTAAAGCACTTTGACCTTAACAAAGCCCCGCTGATTATGCGCTCCGTACTCAGAAATAGCCTTAGAACAAGGACAAAGGGTAGCAACCGGCACCTTGATTGAGATAAAGAATTTTGAGTCCACCGGGGTTTTAGGGGCTTTGCCCCTAGGAGAGGGGGGTGTGGGTGAAAGCGAAGCTTGAACCCCAGGGGGGAGACTTCCCCCTTCCCCTTTGCTAACTGCTAATTGCTCACTCCTCACTCCTAACTCCTCACTCCTAACTGTCACTTCCCCCTCGTAGGAGCAGGTATATTCCATAAGGCCGGCGGATTTTGTGACCGGGGCAGTTTTCTCGATAAAGTAAGGGAAAGTGATTCGCCCGAAAGCCCGCTCGGCATCCAGTTTTGAGCGGATTTCTTCCAGCATTTCAAGGAAATTGTTCATGGAAATGTCATTATGGTACTTGTGGAATACCTCAATGAAGCGGCTCATGTGAGTGCCCTTGAAATTGTGGGGCAGATTGACGAAAAGATTGACCGTGCCCGTGGTGGACTGGGTCTTACGGCTCTTATCGAGAACCTGAAGCGGATATTTTACATTTTTAACCCCGACTTTCTGCAGGGGAACTGCCCTTGTGTCGGGGGTGGACTGGATGTCTATCATAATTTGCCTATTTTATTGATTAAGTCGTTTTAAAATATTGTCGTAATAGACAGGATTTATCTCAAAGCCGATATAGTTTCTGTTGAGATTTTTTGCCGCAACCAATGTCGTTCCACAACCACAGAATGGGTCTAAAACAGTTTGACCTTCTAAAGTCACCATCTTTATCAATATCTCCATTAAGCTCACAGCTTTTTGTGTTGGATGCAAGCCTCTGTCAGATTTTTGAGTTTTGACTTTCAGTATATTTGAACAAACTTCCAACCCTTCATTCAGTGTTTCGGAAGTTTTTAGTGCATATTCATTATATCCGCCCAAATTGTAATTGAGAATATTATCTGTCAATGTTGTTCCGATTGGATAAGGTTTCATAAACCACAAGATGGGCTCGAAAAGGGGGCGAAGATTACCAACTTTCCAACCTGACCATTTTTGGGAATTCTCAAAATCATTTCTTCTGTCAAAGACACAACTAACCCTCTGTGCACGATATGCGGCGGCGTCTTTTTCCCAAGAAATCATATCCTTGAAAATGAATCCTGAATCTTCTAGAGCGCAGATACACCGATGTGCCATTCTTCTTCCTGCGAATATAAAGCAGCTTGCCCCTGGTTTTAAAACCCTGTACCAATCACCAGCCCAAGACTTACACCAATCATAATACTCTTGCGGTATATTCTTGTCAGCCTCTGACCAACCATTCAGAGGTTTTCCACGTTTCTTGAAAATTCCATGTGCTTGTTTTTCAATAGGATTTTCTTTAAGTAAAGCTGAATTTGTATTAGAGTGAAGAACATCCCAATCATCATAGTTAATTCCATAAGGAATATCAGAGAGAATTAAATGAATTGTTTCGTCTCCAATCGTCTTTATAAGCTGGATTGAATCTCCAAGCTCCACTCTATTCATCTTTTTCCCCTAAAGAAGAAATATAATCTGTGATGACTGAAATTTTCTCTTCAAGTTTCGTTTCTTTTATAAGCTCGTTAATTGCCTGATCTTTTGTATAATTCCTGATATTGTCAAGTTTTTCTACACAATATTTTATTTCATCATGAGCTCGATTTATTATCACATATTTATACGAATCAAGAATCTTATAAAACTCTGGCAAGTCAATATTAAGTTTTGCTGCAATAAATTCATTTACTTTTGGCAAAAAACAATTTTTTGCATTTTTATATGCAAAAGTCGAATCACGAGAAATTCTTGTCGAACTTTGCCAGATTGATTCTAAAGAGAAATTCTCATTTTCCTTTTTATTTTGCTCAAGCAAAATCGAAATATGCTCCCAAGATAAAAGACACACATCTTTATCAAGTGCTGTCTTATAAATCTGACTTTCTTCTTTTGGATATTGGAAATAAGGCGAAACTAAAACAGCATGTTCATGGTCTGCACCTCTCCAATCGCTCAACGCTGCAACTTTGAAATCTTTTTGATTTTTTGCAGTTCTGCTTAAACGAAAGCATTTTGCATCAGCAACAAGGCTATATCCATGATAAAAACTTTTCGCAACAACATCCGCACTGTCACCACGCTCAGAAATTGCACGAGAATCCATACCCAAAAGTCTAAAACTCTTTGCAAGAATTATATCAGATGCTTTTGAGAATAATTTTTCTTCTGAGGAACTTGCTTTTATATTTTCAGGAATCGTACCAATATTTTTTACGATATTTTTTATAGCAGTGTTATCCAAAGAATCTACATACTCGGAAAGTTTCTGAGTTTGGTCTAAGAATTTACCTGTTTTAGAAATTTCGAATAATTTATCTAAAAAAGCATTAAACATTTTCAGCTCCGTTTTTAAGTTTTCAACATTTATTTTACCGTATTCTCCGCAGCCTCAAGCGTGTTGTACATGAGCATCGCAATAGTCATAGGGCCTACTCCGCCTGGAACCGGGGTGATGTAGCTGGCCTTTTCTTTCAGGTCCTCGAAGTCGCAGTCACCGATTAGGCGAAATCCGCTCTTTTTGCTTGCGTCGGGGATTCGGTTTACGCCAACATCAATTACAACGGCTCCGTCCTTAACCATGTCGGCTGTGACTGTGTGGGGGTGGCCTGAAGCCGCAATCAAAATGTCTGCCTGCCGTGTGATTTCCGCCATGTTTTTTGTTCCTGTATGGCAGATTGTTACGGTGCAGTTAGTTTCTTTTCGGGCAAGAAGAAGTGAGACCGGCTTTCCGACGATGTTGCTTCGGCCGATGACCACGGCGTGTTTTCCGCTTGTTTCGATTCCCATGCGCTCAAGAAGAACGATGATTCCGTGGGGGGTGCATGGAAGGAAGGCTTTTTTTCCGATTACGAGATTTCCCACATTTACAGGATGGAAGCCGTCTACATCTTTTTCTGGAGAAATTGCCATGATGATTTTGTCTTCGTTGATATGTTTTGGAAGAGGAAGCTGAACGAGTATTCCGTGAACAGAGTCGTCGCGGTTTAGCTCGCCAATCAGTTTGAGCAGGTCTTCTTCGCTTGTGTTTTCTGGAAGCTCTACGCTCTTATCGGCCATGCCGGCCTCGGCAAGGGCCTTTCGCTTTCCAGTGACATAGCTCACGCTGGCAGGATTTTCGCCCACGAGGACGACTGCCAGGCAGGGAGTGATTCCCTTTGCTTTGAGGGCCGCGACTTTTTCTGCGACTCCGGCCCTGACATCCAGTGCAATCTGCTTTCCATCGATAATCTGTGCGCTCATTTTGTAACCTCTTCTTGATTGTTTTCTTTTATATGTAACTTAGAATTGAAAATATACTCTATTTTCAGTAAAATTACTATCTATTATTTAAGCATAACGAGGATTTATGAAACGCTTTCTTGCGCTTTTTTGCGCTCTCTTTATGATTTCGTCTTTTGCATTCGCAGACGATGAGCCACAAATCAATACAAACGAAGACATCGATCAGGAAAAACCAGAAAATTCAGAAAAAGATGTCGTAATCAAAACTTCAGTAAATCTAAATGAACCTGGCGACCAATACATAAAAATTGCCCTTATGATGACCTGTCCACTTAATTTCGGCGGCGATTTTCCTTTGTATCGCGAGGGAAAACTGATAACTGGCGGAGCAGGCTCTCTTGGCTATCACCGCTTTCTTACAAGCTGGTGGGCATGGGGTCTCGATGTCTACTTTGGCTACCACCCGACTCTTGGCGAAAACATTTTCACCTATATTCCACTCGTTTTGAGCACAACAATCCAGCCAACTTACCGCCGCTTTGAATTCCCCATTACCGCAGGAATCGGCGTTGCCATGGAAAACTACCTGAGCCGCACTTACTTTCCAGGACTTGTCCTTCGCGGCTCTGCCGGTGCCTTCTTCCGTGCAACTCCAAGCTGGTCTTTTGGTCTGGAGACAGATTTCATGTTCATGCCTCAGTGGTATGACGATCCAAAATACAACGACTACGGCGTTTTCGGCTCGCTCATAATCTCAGCAAGGTATCACTTCTAATAAGCAGGAAAAGAAATGAAAAAACATAATTTGAAAACAAAGGCTTTGATTTCAATCTTTTTTGGACTTTTAGTCGCTCCACTATTTTTCTCTTGTGATGGCATTATTTTCCACGAAATTCGCAACGAAGTAGAACTCGCTGATGCAAAACTCTCCGGTGACATTCAGAGTATTATCCGATACAACTACGGCGGAAAAGAATGTATTTTCGCTTCTACAGGCGACATTTATTACCGCAGCGTAGACAGTTCCGTCGTTGACAAAAAAATGGAGTTCAGTGACTTCCCGACTCCAAATGAATTCGTATATTCCCTTGCAGCAGATACCGATAACCTGTATGCCTTGTCCGTAAAAATTGAAAAAGATGACGACGGCTACAATGTAGCGAAAAATAGAACTCTCTGGTACTACAACACAACTACCTCAGCCTGGGAGTCAATCTGGACAGCCGCTTACAACAAGAATACGACCGTAATTCTCTTTTGCACGAATACCCCCAAAAAAGAAACCCGCCATGCATATTTCAGAAACGGCACAACTGCTGATAACTGTGTTTATGAGCTAAAAGGCTCAGAGAAACCTGGTGACGGACTTGACGCAATGAAAAATGGCAGCACTGACCATACCACAATTCCTACAACAGGCGTAAGAAGCTGTACTGTCCTTGGAAGTGACGTTTACTTCAGCTCGGCCTATGCCATGGTTTCAAATCAGACAGCAAATGATGATGGCGGTGATGCCACTTATATCTATCGAAGCGACGGAAAATCAGTTCAGTATTCTACAGACGGAAGCAGCTGGACAAGCGTAAGCCTTGGTGGAGACACAATTTATTCACTGGCTGTCTGTCAGGACTATCTTCTTGCAGGAACTTACAGCGGCCTCATTCACACAAAATGGACTTCAACTGATTATGTTCCAACTTCAGGAAATCAGGATTTTGAGACGAATGCCGCCTCAACACTTTCTTCCTACTATGAAATTCAGTCCATTGTTGTCGTTGACCCAAGCCAAATAGAAAAGAGTGCGACGATTTTTGCAAGCAGCATCACTTCAAGCTCTTCTGCATCGCTCAATAATGTCGGTCTATGGTCTTACTTCCTAAGCGAAGGAAAATGGAACCGAGAATAAATGGAAAGGAAATTACCTCCTGTAATTTCCTTTCCTGACAAGAATTTTTGTTTTACAAAAATTCTTGCGGTTTTTCCATACTTGATTTTTGACGCGCCATCCGTGGCGCTATTTTTTTCTCTACAAACGCCTCCAAGCATTGGGGTTTTGCTTTCTACTTTCCGTTTCAAACTTCCACTTTCTGTGTTATAATTTCCCCATGGCGGATTTATTTGATAATACAAAAACAGAAAAACAGCCTCTCGCTGCCCGAATGCCTTCAAAGAAAAGGCCTCCTGCCTTTTCTTTTTCGCGAGTTTTTTCCTTCGTAAAAAACTCGGGCAATTTTCTGGCTTTTTGGGGCAGCGCCATCCGTGGCGCAATTTACGACAGGCGTTTTTCTGGCTTTGCAAATTTCGCGGCCATTGCCTAAAGGAGATTTAGATGTCTGATTTATTCGACACAAGCAAACAAGAAAAACAGCCTCTAGCCGCCCGAATGAGACCGCGAAATTTGGATGAATACATCGGGCAGGATCATATCGTGGGAAAAGGGCGGCTTTTGCGCCGTGCCATTGCGGCTGACCAGCTCACTTCCGTTATTTTTTACGGTCCGCCGGGAACCGGAAAGACTACCCTTGCCCGCGTCATCGCAAATCACACGAAATCAAATTTCATCACGCTTAATGCTGTCCTCACAGGTGTCGCCGACATCCGAAACGCAATCAAAACCGCCGACGATTTTTACAAGCTATATAATAGAAGAACTATCCTTTTTGTGGATGAAGTTCACCGCTGGAACAAGGCTCAGCAGGACGCACTTTTGCCCTGGGTGGAAAACGGCACGATTATTCTGATTGGAGCCACCACCGAAAATCCTTTTTTTGAAGTGAACAAGGCCTTAGTCAGCCGTTCAAGGGTCTTTCAGCTCAAAGCCCTCACAAAGGAAGATTTGACCAAGGCCGCTAAAATGGCGCTCAGCGATGTGGAGCGGGGCTACGGCCACTGGAAGGTGGAATTTGAAAAGGGAGCTTTGGAACATCTGGTTGACACCGCAAACGGAGATGCGAGAAGTTTGCTCAATGCTCTGGAGCTTGCGGTTGAGACCACGCCCGAAAAATGGAACCCGGACGGACGAATCCCGGAACCGGCCTATGGAAGCACGATTTACATTTCCAAAGAAACGGCAGAAGAGTCGATTCAGAAAAAAGTCGTGCTTTATGACCGTGACGGCGACTACCACTACGACATAATCTCTGCTTTCATAAAATCTTTGCGGGGGCGAGACCCGGACGCCGCCATGTATTGGCTTGCCCGCATGATTCGGGCCGGTGAAGACCCTCATTTTATTTTCCGCCGAATGCTCATTTCGGCCTGCGAGGACACAGGACTAGCCGACCCTTATGCTCTGGGAGTTGTAACAAGCTGTGCCGATGCCTTTGACCGGGTGGGTCTACCCGAAGGCCGCTATCATCTGGCTCACGCCGCCCTTTACCTTGCGACGGCTCCAAAATCCAATTCCAGCATGGCATTTTTTGATGCCCTCGCTTCCGTTGAAAAGGAAGACGCCGAAGTTCCCAATCATTTGCGGGATTCCAGCCGGGATGCGGAAGGATTCGGCCACGGAGACGGATATCTTTATCCCCACGCTTACAGGGATCACTGGGTCGCCCAGCAATATCTTCCCACGGAACTGGTTGGCCGGGTCTTTTACACGCCCACAACTCAGGGCTACGAGGCAAAAATCCGAGACGAAGTTTTGAGCCGCCGTGAAATGCAGATTTCTTCGATTCTGGAAAACATTGAGCCGGAAAAGCCTGAAAGTGGAGCCTCCTGCGGAATGCACCCCCTGCCTCATTTTGCCAGCGATTTTTCAAATCCAATCGGTGAATGGTGGATAAACAAGAATTTCAACCAGAACAACACGGTCAAATCCGAAAACCTCACCTTTACGCCCAAAGACGAGCGCAAGGAAAGTGCCCTGGACAAGGCCGATAAATCCTGGAGAAGCCGACTGGACTCAAACCGGGCGGAAGTCCTTCTTTCAATCCGGGATGCCATGACAAACCTTGCCCAGCTTGCCCGCCACACCAGAAGTCTTGTCTGGAATGCCGATGACGGACTTTTACTCTGGGATGTGAGCCGGAAAACGCCCGAAGGAATCACCTGTGGAATCTGCCGAAGCCAGAAAGGAAAGGAAATCATGGAGCAGTACGGTCGCACCCTGGACGACCTTGACCGCCCCCTTCTTACAGTGCGGCCTCAAACCAGCGAAAATTATCTTTCATCTGAGAATTTCAAGTCAATTCTCGAAGATTTCTCCAAAAAAGACATCATCTTCGACCGGATTTTCTTCCGGGACCCCTTCACCAGTCAGGATTCGGCGGATGTTCTGGCCTACGCCTTAAATGATGTTATTAACCAGGAAATCCACAGATTTTCACAGATTCCAACAGATTCAGACGGATTATCATCCAATGCACAAAATTCCCATAAGGACTCGCTTTTGCCCGAAAACTTTTCCGTCATCATCTCCCAGCGAATTCCCTGCCACGGACAGAGAATCAGCGAACTTGTGCGAAATCAGGTTCTTTCCGGCAATACCGAAGGCCTTCCCCAGAAATTCGAATATATATTGAAGAAAATGGAGCTTGCCGAAAACGAATTCTTCGGCGACAAGGAAAATCCGCTTTTCAACTGGAATGCTGAAACTATCTCCGAGAGCTTCAAAAAATACGGCTTTAATGTTAAGTCAGCCTCAAAAATCGTCACGGAAAAACGCCGCATCTCCGAGACCGAAATCAGCAAGTGGTTCGATTCAGAAAATTCCGCATACGGCACGGCTCTTTCTTCCGCAGTCGGCAACGAAGACCTGGAGCGAATCAAAAATCTTCTCGTAACTGCAGCCCAGAAAACGCTCTTCAACTGGAATACGGAAATTGGATTTTTGAAGATTGAAAGCTGAAAATGGAAAATTAAGGTTTCTCTGTTTCCTAATCCCTGTTTTTATGATAAAGTAACTTATCGGGCAAGTCCGATAATGACGATTCAGGAGCAAAAAATGAACTTTATTTTCTTAGGACCACCGGGAGCTGGCAAAGGCACTCTCGCAAAAGAAGTCGCACAGGCTTATGGAATTCCACACATCTCTACAGGAGACATTTTCCGTGAGAACATCAAGAACGGCACGGAGTTGGGCAAAAAGGCTAAGGCTATTATCGATGCCGGCGGCCTGGTCAGCGATGAAATCACAATTGGTCTCGTAAAAGACCGCCTTTCAAAAGACGATACCAAAAACGGCTACATTCTGGACGGTTTCCCCCGCACAATTCCACAGGCTGAGGCTCTCGAAGGATTTGCAAAAATCGATGCTGCCGTAAATTTTGACATTGAGGACAATGCGGTCGTAGAGCGATTGGGCGGACGCGTTTGCTGCAAAGACTGCGGTCAGATGTTCCACACAAAATTCAATCCGCCGAAAGTCGCAGGAAAATGTGACAAATGTGGCGGCGAGCTTTATACCCGCGATGATGACAAGACTGAATCAATCAAACATCGTCTTGAAGTTTACCGTGAGTCAACGGCTCCTCTCATCGACTTCTACAAGAACAAGGGCAACCTCGTTGATGTAGACGCAAAACCGGCGCCAGAAAAGGTGCTCGCTGAGTTCAAGGCAAAATTCCCAAAGAACTAAACGGGGGCGTTGCGGGGAACTCCCCGCAGTAGGGGTAGCGTAAATACCCGAACGGAGCGGAGAAGGCGGAGCTTGCTCAGACTTCTCCTGCGAAGTGAGAGGTATTGGAGCGAGGGGGAGACTTTCCCCTCTTTTTTTGTCCTCCTTTCAGTTTTTTTTCAGTTTACAATTTCATTTTTTTAGTCGATAATATAAGGAGTGTACTAACTTAGGGGGCTTAAATGGCAAGTAAAATTGAGAATAACCGCTGGGTCGGCGGCAAAAAAGACATTCAAATCCAAACCAAGCTTATTGCATTAATCGGTGGAGTTATTCTTGTTGCTTCCGTTGCTGTAGCAGCTATTAGTTTAAATGTGTTTGACAAAAATCAGATAAAAGCTACAGAAACGCAGCTTCTTCATTCTGCAGACGGTGCCATGCTTGTTACGGAAGACTGGCTTGTCACGCTCAAAACGGCGGCATCTATTTCTGCACGAAGGGCGGATGTAGTCGAGGCCGTCATTTATGAAGACGCATACATGTTCAAAGATATCGTAGACACTTACGATGAAGATTTAGACTACGATTATATGGCTTTTGTGGATTCCAGCGGTAAAGTTCTGTATGGCGGGGCGGCTGGCTTCAAGCAAGGCAGCGACCTTTCAAATACTTATGCTGTCAAAAAAGCCCTTTCAGGCAAACTGGCATATTCATTTGAGCCAATCGGTGACACAAAACTTGGTGCAATCTACACATATCCGATTAAAGATGAAAACGACAATGTAATCGGTGCGGCAGTTTTTGTCTATGATATGACTGGCGATGATTTCCTTAATCTCATGGAAACCAGCTACGATGTTGAATGTACGATTTTTTCAGGCGATACCCGCGTAAAGTCAACGCTTCCAGGAGTTGAAGGAACTGTCCTTGATAACCGCTCAATAGTAAATCAGGTTCTTGAAAAGGGCGAAATTTATCGTGGTGAAAACAAAATCAAGGGGAAGGATTATTTCTCCGTTTATTTCCCGCTCAAATCAGATGATGGAACTGTGACGGGAATGATTTTTATTGCCCGTTCTCTTGCTTCAATTAAGGCAATCAAATATATCACCCTTAGAATTGTTATTCCGGTGGCAGTCATTCTGGCTCTGATTCTTATGTTCATCAGCTACAGGTTCATCCACTGGCTCATGTGGCGAATCGGCAATGTCACCAAGCAGCTTGAAGAAATGGCAACCGGCGAGGCAGATCTCACAAAACGGGTTACTCTCCGTGTCATCGACGAAATTGGCTTCCTTGTCATCAACTTCAACAAATTCTGCGACAAATTACAAACGATTATTGGCGAAACCAAAAAATCCAAGGATGAACTCAGCAAGTCTGGCGAAAGCATGACCGCAAGTACCCATGACACTGCAAGCGCCATCACTCAGATTATCGCAAACATCGACAGCATTTCTCATCAGATTAACACCCAGAACCAGAGCGTTCAGCAGACAGCTGGGGCTGTAGACGAAATTTCTGCCAACATCGACTCATTGAACCAGATGATTGAGCATCAGTCTTCGGGTGTAAGTCAGGCAAGTGCGGCAGTCGAGGAGATGATTGGCAACATTTCTTCAGTCAACAACTCGGTCGAAAAAATGGCAGCTTCCTTCAACGAGCTTGAAGAAAACGCAAACATGGGATTTAAAATGCAGAATGATGTCAACGAGCGAATTCTTCAGATTGAGACCCAGAGCGAAATGCTTCAGGACGCTAACACGGCAATTTCAAGTATCGCAGAGCAGACAAACCTGCTCGCCATGAACGCCGCAATCGAGGCAGCCCACGCAGGCGAGGCCGGAAAAGGCTTTGCCGTCGTTGCAGACGAAATCCGTAAGCTTTCAGAAACATCTTCTGCTCAGTCAAAGACAATCGGTGAACAGCTTACGAAAATCAAGGCTCAGATTGGCGAGGTCGTTGCGGCTTCAAACGAGTCAAGCCGCTCATTTGGCGTAGTTTCTCAGAAGATTCAGGAAACTGACCAGCTCGTAATGCAAATCAAGGCAGCCATGGAAGAGCAGAATCAAGGCTCTCAGCAAATTACCGATGCCCTCAAAACCATGAACGACAGCACTCAGGAAGTCAAAAACGCTTCTGTCGAAATGTCAAATGGAAACAAAATGATTCTTGAGGAAGTTCAGCACTTGCAGTCGGCAACCCTCGAAATGAAGGGAAGCATGGACGAAATGTCTTCTGGAGCACGCAAAATCAACGACACTGGTGCAAGTCTTGCAAATATCTCTGGTCAAGTTCAGGACGCAATCGGAAAGATTGGCAGCCAGATTGATTTATTCAAAGTCTAAGCAATTTTCCTTACCCCGCCAGCCTTTAGCGGGGTAATTTTTTTTGCCTAAAATCGCTATTCTCTATTGACAAATTAAGTTGTATGCAATATATTTTACACAGTTAAGTTGAATACAACTTATTATCAATGGAATAAACAGCGGTCTACCGCAGAGTTTTTAAGGAGAAAACTATGGCGATTTATGATTACAAAGTTTTGGACAGAAAGGGAAACGAAGTTTCAATGGCAGATTTTAAGGGCAAAGTTTTGCTCATCGTCAACACGGCTACAGGCTGTGGCTTCACCCCGCAGTACAAGGGTCTGGAAGAGCTTTATCAGAAATATCACGACAAAGGACTGGAAATCCTCGACTTTCCATGCGACCAGTTCGGCCATCAGGCTCCTGGTAACGACGAAGAAATTCACGAATTCTGCCAGCTGAAATACAAGACAAGTTTCGACAACTTCAAAAAAATCGAAGTCAACGGTGCAAATGAAAGCCCCCTCTACACATTCCTCAAGAGCCAGAAATCTTTCGCGGGTTTCACAGGCTGCAAGGGACTTTTCATGCGTCTTTTCGCCTGCCTTATGGACAAAAATTACAAAAAGAATTCCAATATCAAGTGGAATTTCACAAAATTCCTGGTTGACCGAGAAGGAAATGTGGTTGAGCGATTTGAATCAACAGTTGAGCCAGAAAAAATCGCAGATAAAATCGAGAAGCTGTTGTAGAATAATTAGAAAATTCCTCACGGAGCTTTAGAGAACACAGAGATATTTTTATAAAAGATTTTCTCTGTGACCTCTGTGTACTCTGTGAGAGGCTAAAGGAGCAAGTTTATGACATACGACTTAATTATAATCGGCGCAGGACCGGCAGGAATTTCTGCCTCACTTTACGCAAAGCGGGCAAATCTCAATGTAGCTGTCATCTACTCAGGAGAAAGCCAGCTGGATAAGGCTCACAAAATCGACAATTACTACGGCTTTCCAGAAGGAATTACTGGGCCAGACCTCTACAAAAACGGCATTCAGCAGGCAAAGAACCTCGACATTGAGGTAATCGAAGCTGAAGTAACCCACATTGAAATGCTTGCTCCCCCACCCCAGACCCAGTATTCGGTAAAAGCCGGAGACAAAGAGCTTACGGCCCCGGCAATCATTCTTGCAACAGGGAATAAAAAGCTCCGTCCTGCAATCGAGGGAATCATTGACTTTGAGGGAAAGGGCGTTTCTTACTGTGCGGTTTGTGACGGATTCTTCTACCGCAAAAAGAATGTCGCCGTAATCGGTAATGGAACTTTTGCCGTAGCAGAGGCAAGCCATCTGGCCCACATAGCAGAGAGCGTCACGATTCTCACTGACGGAAAGGACGATGCTGAAGTCAAGGCGGCTGTAGAAGCTGACTCGTCAATATCCGAAAAAATCAAAATCGACAGCCGTAAAGTCACGAAAGTCATTCCAAACGCAGAAAATACAAAAGTCGGCGGCGTGACATTTGCTGATGGCGAAACGCTCTCTCTCGACGGCGTATTTGTGGCACTTGGCTCTGCAGGCGCAGCCGACTTTGCAAAAAAGCTCGGTCTTATGCTAAAGGGAGACTCCATCGCCGCAAACGAAAAAATGGCAACCAATGCGCCTGGAATTTTCTCTTGCGGAAATGCCAACGGAGGCCTCTTGCAGGTCTGCAAGGCCGTTTATGAAGGCGGAATTGCAGGTTTAAGTGCTGTAGACTATATCCGTAATCTTAAAAAATAGTTATAATTTTACGAAGTGAGGTTTTTTTATGACTGCAAATCGTGAAAAAATAATCGTTCGTACCAGCGTAATCGGTATTTTAGCGAATATTGCCCTCGCTTCGTTTAAAGCACTTGTAGGCCTTCTTTCAAACTCCATCGCAATCATTTTGGATGCGGTGAACAACCTTACGGATGCCCTGTCGTCTGTAGTCACGATTATCGGTACAAAGCTGGCAGGAAAGCCAGCCGACAAGCGGCATCCATTTGGTCACGGCCGGGCAGAATACCTTTCTGCTCTAGTAATCGCAATAATCATCATTTATGCGGGTTTAACGGCTTTAATTGAGTCAATCAAAAAAATTATCAGCCCAAGTCAGCCGGACTACACCAATTCGGCCCTGCTTATCGTAGGCTCGGCTGTTGTCGTAAAAATTTTGCTGGGGCTTTTCGTAAAGGCTGCCGGCAAAAAAGTAAATTCAGATTCCCTTGTAGCCAGCGGTCAGGATGCACTAATGGATTCAATAATCTCGGCTTCCACACTTGTAGCGGCGGCTGTTTTTTTGATTTTCCATATTTCCCTGGAAGCCTACCTTGGTGTCATAATTTCTCTGGCAATCATAAAATCAGGTGTGGAAACACTCAGGGAAACACTGAGCAAGATTCTTGGCGAGCGTGTGGACGCAAAAATCGCCCATGCAATCAAGAGAACTGTTTCTTCTGTGGATCCTGAAATTCGGGGTGTCTTTGACCTGGTTCTCAACAACTACGGCCCGGACAAGCACATAGGCTCCGTTCACATTGAAGTTCCAGACACATGGACAGCAGACAAAATTGACCAGGTAACCCGCAGAATTTCAGATGCAGTGTACAAGAGTCACAGCATAATCATGGCGGCCGTCGGAATCTACAGCGTGAATACAAAGCAAAATTCGGCCGCAGAAATCCGCTCCAAAGTTTCAAAAATCGTCCATGAACACAAAGACATCCTTCAGATGCACGGTTTTTTTGTTGATGAAGTTGAAAAACTAATGCGTTTCGATCTGGTAATTTCTTTTGATTCACCTAACATGAAAGTAATGTATGAACATGTCGTAAACGATGTAAAAGAAGCTTTCCCGGATTATGATGTGCAAGTGCAGTTCGACTTCGATATATCTGATTAATGCCGCGCCCGCTATGGAGCAGTGGCGAAGCCAGTCGGAAGCGTAGCGGACGACCGCGCGTTAGCAAGCTGCGGAACAGCGGTAGCCACTTGATTGCGCTTAAATTTTGCTTAAAATATAGGAGTACGATATGGAAAATTACGATTGCTTAAAACTTGAAAACCAGCTTTGCTTTCCTCTTTACGCAGCCAGCCGTGAAATCATGCGGAAATACACCCCCATTCTTAAAAAAATCGACCTCACTTACACCCAGTACATCGTTATGATGGTCATGTGGGAAAAAAAGACGCTTAATGTCGGCGAATTGGGCAAGTGCCTTTATCTGGATACGGGAACACTTTCCCCCCTCCTCAAAGCAATGGAAGAAAAAGGACTGCTCTCTCGAAACCGGGACAAAAACGATGAGCGTGTCGTAACGGTCACTATTTCCAAAAAAGGCGAAGAACTCCGTGAAAAGGCTCTTTCCGTGCCTGGTGAAATCGGAAAATGCCTGAGCATTAGTGCCGATGAAGCCAAAACTCTTTACGGAATTTTATACAAAATGCTGGGCTAAATTATTGTCGGCGAATCTTTTTCTGGTAGCTCGCTTTATTGTAATATTAACGAAAATTTAATATGATTTTAGTATGAAGATTCTTTGTGTCTGCCTGAGCGCAACTATCCAGCGAACAATTAAATTTAAGTCATTTTCAGTAAACAGCGTTAATCGCACGCAAGATTGGCGTGAAGATGCAAGCGGAAAGGCCATAAATTCTGCAAGGGTTTTGAGCCAGCTTGAACCTGGATGTTCGACCGCACTTTGTCCTGTTGGAAACGCAAACGCAGAGCACTTTCTTGTTCTCGCCTCTCGTGACAACGATTTATATGTTCACCCGGTTTATATCGAAGGAAGTACCAGAGAATGTTGGACTCTTTTAGATGGCGAAAAATCAAGCACAACAGAAATCATTCCTGACGAGCCGGTTAATTTGGCTCACATTGCGGGAGCAGAAGCCGAAATGGAATTCATTGAGACTGCCCGGGAATACATGTCAACTTACGATGCCCTCTTGTTTGCCGGAAGCCGCCCTGCAGCTTGGTCTGCAAACCTTTGCTTACGAATTTGCGAAGTCGCTCAAAAGGCCGGAAAAATCGTTCTTGCTGATTTCCGAGGCAAGGATTTACTGGATACTCTGGAAATTTGTGTTCCACAAATCATTAAAATTAACGAAGAAGAATTCTATGAGACATTTGGCGGCTCAAATCTCAGCGAAGAAGAGCTTGAAAAGGCAATCGTCAGCAAGAGCGTCGAATTACAGAACATAATTGTCGTTACTCGGGGCGAAAAAGACACGATTGCAGCCGAAAAAGGCAAGGCATACCGATGCAAATCAGAAAAGATCAACGTCACCAATGTAACGGCTTGCGGAGACGCTTTCTCAGCAGGCTTTTTGCATGAATACTTAAAAAACAAAAATATTGAAGAAGCACTCAAAGAAGGAAACCGTTGTGCTGCACTCAATGCTCAGTCCGTCGTTCCTGGCTCCATTAAGATCTAATAAAAACGCCAGACAAAACCTATTGCCGGAATCACAGAAAAGCAGTTGCAAGTTCCATCCTCGATTTCTGTGATTTTGGCTGTGTAATTCAGCTTGTAATAAAAATCATAAATCACCTTGGTTCCAAGGAACATGCCGAAATTTTTTGTCAGATTTGCCTCAACATTAATCCAGGCTCCAAGTCCCAGGCTGTAGACAGATTCTTTTATGATGATGTCGTCGGATTTCTGCTTGCTGGTGAAGCCTTCAATATGAAAGCCAAGGCCCGCAGGAATTGTCCAATTGCCACTGCGAAAAAGAGCCGTATAAATTCCGACAAGGGCATCAATTCCAAAGAAATATTCATATTCAGAAAATTTTGTAGTTGTCATTGTGTCTTTATCAAGGGCAACGGTTTTTGAAAAAGGCATAAATATGTCGGCATCAATCAAAAGGCCGATTTTCATCGTATCGCGCATGTTGCGGTAATTCAAATTGATGCCGATTCCATTTAGAGTTACGGTACCCATATCGTCAGTTTTGTAATCGTGGCGCATGTAAGGAAAAGAAAAGCCAAAGCAGAAGGAACGGTCGGAAGTGTCAGACATTGCACTTGCAGAAAAAATGCAGAAAAAAAGCAAAAGAAGGGAAATTATTTTCTTCATGGAGAAAATGTAGTATTATTATAGAAGATTTGCAAGTAAAACAGGATTAAAAATGTCTCTTAACTGTAACGAAATAGATTTGATTCTCTCAGAACTCGATTTGACCGGCGGATTTGTTCAGGAAGTCGTTCAACCCAATTACAATTCCATTGCAATCTACACATACAAGCCGGGCAAGCCAAAAACGCTTTTTATCTCTCTTGAAGGCGGAGCCTGCCGAATCTGTGAGACAAGGCGGAAAATCACCAAAAACGAAAAGCCTCTGCGCTTTCAGGAAATGCTAAAATCAAAAATCAAAGGCGCGAGGATTCTTTCTTGCTGTCAGCTGGGAAAAGAGCGGGTCATCAAACTGGAGCTTGAAAAGGCCGGGGCAATTTATGTAATGCCACAAGCCCAGGAACACGCCGCAAAAAAAGCAAAATCCATTCAGGACGAGGGTGAAGACGAATTTTTCTCCCTTTACATAAGATTGTGGTCCAACGCAGGAAATATTTTCTTGTGTGACAAAGATGATATGATTTTGGACTCATTTTACAGAAGACCGGGCAAAGGCGAAAAGACCGGTGAAAAGCTCGTCTTGCCGGAAGAAAAAAAACTGAGTCAGGCAGAACTTTCCGCTTTGAGCGAAAAATTTCCAGTGCGTGACTTTGAAGAAATTGCCGCAGACTACGCAGAGAAACATCCTGATTATCCAAATCCAACTTACAGCGAGAAAGTTGATTTATTTTATTCAGAGAATGCCGCCCAAACTTCCCTGGAAAGTCTTTTGGAGCAGGCCGAAAAGTGGTACCAATCCCACAAAAGCCGTCAAGTCGCCGCCCTCGACCGCCTTAAAGAAAAGCGGGAAACTTTTCGAAATGCAGGTCAATACAAACATCAGGGCGACCTGATTCTTGCTTTCGGCTACCAGATTGACGGAAGCTCCTCTTTCCTGGAATGTGAGGACTATGACACGGGCAAAAAAATCAGCATAAAAATTGATCCAAAAAAATCAGCCCAGGAAAATGCCGCTTCTTACTACGAGACCTACAAAAAACAGACCAGCGGCTTAGAAAACCTCGACTTCGACATTGAAGCCGCCGAAAAAGCCATTGCAGAGCTTGATGCCCAATATGCAAAAATCGTGGCCGAAAAGAACCCGATTAAGCTGGAACAGGTTCTTCGTAAAACACAAAAACCCAAGCAGCAGGAAAAGAAAGCTCACCCTGGCCTTGATTTCTTTATCGACGGCTGGCAGATTATCGTTGGGCGTGACGCAAGCGAAAATGATGATTTGCTCCGCCACACGGTCAAGGGAGCGGATATGTGGCTTCATGTGCGTGACTATCACGGAGGCTATGTCTTTATCAAAAACCGCCCCGGAAAAACCGTTCCTCTGGAAATTCTGCTTGCGGCCGGGAATCTTGCAGTCTACTTCTCAAAGGCCCGGAAAAACGGCAGTGCAGACTTGTATTACACTCAGGTAAAGCATTTGAGACGGGCAAAAAATGCGCCTAAAGGAACAGTTTTGCCTACAAACGAGAAAAATTTGTTCATAAAGCTGGACGATGGAAAGATCCGGAAAATCTTGTCAGGGATAAGTACAGATTAGGGAGTTTTGCGGAGGGGGAAAGCCCTCAGTGGGAGGGTGCGACCGGCTTCCTAGGGGAGCCCCTGTGACATCTGTGCAATCTGTGGTTTTTTTCTTTCTTATTCATTATAATTTCCCTATATGAAAATCATAGACATACTGAACAAGAAAAAAGTCACGCTTTCTTTTGAGGTTTTTCCGCCAAAAAAACAGGACGCTCTTGAATCAATCAAGAATACAGCAGTTTCGCTTACAGAACTTAATCCAGATTTTATTTCCGTCACTTTTGGTGCCGGTGGCACAACCCAGGGCTACACAGCCGACATTGCCCAGGCAATCGAAGCTCAGGGAACAGCTGCCCTGGCCCATCTCACCTGCGTGCGCTCAACAAGCGAGGCACTGAACAGCATAATCAGCAATCTCAAAGCAAAAAATATCTCGAATGTGCTTGCATTGCGGGGTGACTTCCCAAAAGATGCCGTCACCGGTGAAAATGTCTTCCCGTCAGGATTCTGCCATGCCTCTGATTTGGTAAGCCTGCTCAAAAAAGAGGGATTTTGCGTGGGTGGAGCCTGCTACCCGGAAGGACACCCTGAGAGCGCAAGCCGGGAAACCGATATTGAAAATTTAAAGCACAAAGTCGATGCCGGAGTTGATTTTCTGACCACACAGATGTTCTTCGACAACGACATGCTCTATTCCTTCCTCTACCGCCTGCAGGCAGCAGGGATTCATGTTCCCGTTCTGGCAGGAATCATGCCGATAACGAACGCCAATCAGGTAAGCCGAATGGTAGATTTGTCAAACGCCTACATTCCACGAAAGCTCCTTGCAATCTGCGACCGCTTCCGAAACAGCCCGGAAGCCATGATGCAGGCCGGAATCGCCTACGCCACAGACCAGATTATCGACCTGATTTCAAACGGCGTGCGAGGAATCCACATCTACACCATGAACAAGCCTGAGATTGCAAGAGCAATCATCGGGAATGTGAATGAGATTATTAAGGCAACGAATGGGTAACGAGAGCAAATAAGGCCGTGATGGGGATGTAGGGAGAGGTGGGAAGTCATTAATAAATAAGCTGTCTTTCCACTGCACCATGCTTTCCCCAAAGGAGCGTGGTATTTTTTTCAATACGTCCCTTCCCGCCTTCAGTTCTTTAAAACACCAATCGGAACGACAAGAACTCCATCTTCACGCTTATATGGATAATCGCCTAAACCTGTCAAAACCATAAGGAAAGATGGGGCCTTCATCTTTGATGTGTCGATTGATTTCTGTAGCTTTTTGAGAGTTGCCGCGCCTTCGTTTATTGCATCTTCACCACCAAGTTTGATTTCTATAAGGCCGTATTTGCCATTCCTAAGATGAACGACTGCATCGCATTCAAGGCCTGTATTATCACGATAATGATAAACGGAACCATCAAGACTTTCTGCAAAAACCCGCAGGTCTCTGACGCACATTGTCTCGAAAAAAAGCCCGAATGTTCGTAAATCATTTATAAGATCCTCTGGCCCGATTCCAAGACTGGCAGTTGCAATTGAAGGGTCTACATAATATCTGGTATCGCTTGTTCTGATGGCAGATTTTGAACGCAAATTCGGGTTCCATGCAGGCATATCTTCAACAACAAATATCTTCTTCAAGGCTTCAATGTATGAATGAACCGTATCTCCATTTACTTTTTCAACTTCGTTTGCAAGAATATCAGCGGCTATTACCGTGTTTGCCGCTTGACTTCCCTGATTTCGGGCAAAAGATTTCATAATTCGTTTTACTCGCTCGGGATTTTTATTGACTCCATCAGCGCGATTTATGTCAGATTTTACCACTGCATCATAATAATCAAATGCCTGTTGCAAGGCTGCTTTGTCCTTTAAGCCGACAGACATTGGCCAACCGCCACGACAAATCAGAAAGGAAAGTTTTTCCATGTCTAGCGGGTTTTCACCATCAACTTCAAGACTTCCATCGAAAAGAGATTTTAGACTGACTTCACCCGTTGACTCCCCTGATTCAAACAAGGACATCGGTCGCATTAGCACCCATGTAAAGCGACCGGTTCCAGAATGTGTTATTTCATCTGTATCTGGTGGAACTGCCGAGCCTGTAAGAATGAACTGCCCCATTTTTTGACGCTCATCTACTTCATAGCGAATTGCGTCCCATAAAGTTGGAGCAAGTTGCCATTCATCAATAAGTCGTGGCGTTTCACCCTTCAATAATCTTTGGGGATTCAATTTTGCCATGTTGAGATTCTGGTCTTTTGTTTTGGGATTATCCATTTTAAGGATGCTTGCAGCCTTCTGCCCTGCTGTGGTAGTTTTACCACACCATTTTGCACCTTCAATGAGAACGGCACCCTTTGCCTCAAGCTTATCCTGCAATATTGAATCAACAATTCGCGGTTTGTACTCAGTCATAATTTACAGTATATGATTTTTCGGCGTTTTGTAAAGAAATTTTTCGGCGTTTTAAAAGAAATTCACTCGGAGATTTGTAATGATTTTTTAGGCGTTTTAGAAATAGAGACATTTTTATTTACGAATTTTCTCTTTCAAATGAATTCCTAACTTTTCTAATTCTTCATCTATTACATTGTCAATTTTAGCAAAAAGGCTGTCATCTCCGGAAAATTCCTGCGGAGTGTAAAAGAAAGTTGCAGGTGAAATGTTAAAAATGATGCAGAGGGCGTCCAAAAGTTCTGCAGTAACAAAAGATTTTCCGTTCTCGATGCGGCTCAGGTGATTTGGTGTAATTTGTAATTTTTCTGAAAGTTCTTCCTGCGTGATTTTATTTAATCTTCTAAAATGCTTTAGATTCTCACCAAAAATATCTTTTACATTCATATATCGAAAAATTTTATAGCAGGAAAATATATATAAAACACAACATTAAAAGATTGTAATTTAAAAATATTTAAACTTTAATGCCTAAATTTCCTTGCGTTTTTAACATTTCATGTTATTATTTTAAAAGAATTAAGCATTTTATGCTAAGTTTAAGGAGGAATTTATGAAGAAATCTGAAAAATTTTTAATCGTCTATGTCAGCGAAATTGAAGAGCATGATGGAAAATTCAATGTCTTTTTTCATGACGACTCAGATATTGACCCATATCGAGCAGAAGGTCTAGACGAAAGTGCAGCAATAAAATTTGCAGAGGAACTTGTTAAAAACGAAGGCTGTGTTGGCGGAGAAATCATTATCGAAACCAATGATGGCAAGGCAAGATTGCTTTGGGATTCTGACCGAAGATGATTATTCCCCGGATTAAGAGGTTGGGTTTCTTTAAATCCGGGGTAACAGATGAGAGGAACAAAAAATGAAGAAAATATTTATCTCGTTTATCGCTGTTTTCTGCCTGTTTTCAGGTATGAAAGCTTTTTCTCAATGCATTGTAAGCGGAGGGAATTTAAAGAAACCGATTGAATATAAAACTGTTGAAAAATTATTAAAGGATAAAGAAAAATTAGCAAAAGCATCCCAAGAAAACAATTTGGAAATCAAATTTCCTGTCGGATCTGAATTTAGAAATGAGAGGATTCTAAAAACAATATTTGAGGATTTTCTTAAATTCCGAAACAATGAACTTACAACAGCATATTTTTATACCGAAGCAAGATCAAGTTTAACAGAATGTCTTAATCTTTCAGATAAAAATAAAGAAGATATTTGTTTTTATGTCAAAAGCAGATATTCAAAAGATGCAGAAAAGTTTTTTCGACGTCTAATAAAAGTCACTGGTCTTATTTCTCCAGGGCAACTTGATGAAATCAAAGAAAAAGAAAGAGAAGCCTTATGGCAAGAAAAACGAAATAACAAAGAAGCTGGGTATGGTGAAATAACAAATGTTGAACGGGATGAGATTATTGCTAAAATCAATACTCTCAAAACTGAATACGAAGAACGAATCCGTAATATCACAGAACCACAATGCATTGAAAACGAAAAAAATGGATTTGGCCATATTACAGATTATGAAAAACAAATAAAAATACATATTGAAAAAGCTAAACAACACGAAGAAAAAAAAGAGTGGGTTTATGCGCTCTATTATTATGATATGGCTTCAAAGACAGATATTGATCCTGAAGTTATAAATTTAGCTACAGAATACAAAGATAAAAGAAAGAAAACTTTAGAAGATGCCAATTTAAGGATTTACAGTAAGAATCCTTATGAAGAAATAAGGCTTGATGTAACTCCTTTAAACTCAAATCAACAGTCATATAACGAACTTGCCAATTTGATAGAATCAGGAAACCCCGGTCGGGGCAATTTTGATGAATTCACTCTGTATGACGAGTGGAAAAAACTCTTGATGGAGGCTGAAAAATTCGGAACGGAGTACGGACGGTACAAATTTATCATAGGCAAACTAGAAAAAAAATCTGTTGATTTAAAAACTCGAACTGCTACATACACCGCGTCGATACAAATGGAAGAATCTGAAGTTTACAAAAATGTAATTGGGGTCATTCAGAAAGGATATAGAAAGGCTCGTACAAAAGACTGGAAAGACTTGCCTGATGCTGATTACTGGCCGATGATTTCTGTTTCAGGCTTGAGCTCAAAATCAAACCTTGTAGATGGTGTCGCAGTTTATCGTACATCAAATTCAGAACGCGGATATAATCAAGGAGAAATATTTGAACTCGCTTATAGAATGCAATTTGGAATGAGCGGAAGACCCGAACCTAAAATCAATATTATGAAAAATGCTCTAGGAAAACCGTCGCAAACTGTTGTATACAATGCTTTTGCTTGCGAAAGGGCTGGTGGCGCAGAATTTTCAACTAATGATGGAAAATGCTTGATAAATTCGACTTTATACGATTTGTCTTTAAATATTGTTGATGAAAATGGTAAGGAACTTGTAAAACCTAAGAGAGAATTATTAACCTGTGGAATATCAGGTATTCAATACAACACAGATTTCGGCGTATATATTGAAGCTTCATTAGATACCAACTCAGGCAGCATTGAATTTTCTGGTATTTCTCAGGACTTAATGAATAAAATTGAAAATGGTACGGCAAAAGTCAACTTGGTTGCGGTGTATCTTGAGTACGGAACATACAACAAAGCCGATGATACGGTTGCAACAACAGGAAACAGGAGGGCATTCGTAAAGAATTTCCCAGAGATAAAACTTTCTTTGGATAAAATTTCTTATGAGATGAAGTAATTTCATTTCTCCCACTGCACCACGCTCTCCCAAGTGGAGAGCGTGATGTTTTCCAATGCACACTAATCATTTTTCCGAAATATGTGATATACTATTTTATCAGGAGGTGTTGATTATGCCTTATGCAGCATTGGAACAAAAACTTCGTCTCATACCGGAAAGCGAGTTTGATTTTGTCTCACAAATTTTGGATTTTGTGTTAAGCAGAAATTCCAATAAAGCAAAAGAAGAATCAAAGAAACCCATACGCCAGCTTGGAAAATGGAAAGGTCAAGTTTGGGTAGCTGATGATTTTGATGAAACGCCCGAATGTTTCAAGGATTATGTATGAAATATCTTCTTGATACGCATATCTTGATTTGGGCATTCAGTGATACGGAAAACCTATCAAAGAAAGTACGGAATATTCTCGATTCTGAAGATGGAATTTGCACAAGCATAGTAAGTCTTTGGGAAATTGGAATAAAAAAAAGCATTGGAAAACTTAATGTTCCTTTTTCGATAAAAGAACTTGAAGAACAATGCATTGCACAAAATATTGAAATTTTACCGATTAATACGACCTGTATTGATATGATTTCAAAACTTCCAGATATTCATAGTGACCCGTTTGATAGATTAATCATCACTCAGGCTCAATCTGAAGACCTCACAATCATCACAAAAGATTCAAAAATTAAACTTTATGATGTAAATGTGCTGTGGTAAAAATTCAAAGTAATCCATCTGATATGTCACAAAAAACCCCGGTCAGTGTGAACCAACCGGGGTTTTAGGGGTGTCCCCTAGGAGAGAGGGGTGCGACGCAACGCCTGCAGAGCATAGCTCTTTGGAGACTCACTAAAAACGCTTCTCAAGCGTTTTTGCCCTGCTACCGCAGTGCCGTTCCCTAAATGCGACGCAGGGGAGAGCCTTCTCCCCTTTCCCATTTTTATACCCTGTTCCTATCGATTTTCTTTCTCGTATTCGATTACAGCCTGCGCTCCTGCAAGGCGAGCCAGTGGAACACGGTATGGAGAGCAGCTTACATAGTTCAAGCCGATTCTGTAGCAGATATGGATTGAAGCCGGGTCTCCGCCATGCTCACCACAAATGCCCAGGTGCAGGTGCTGGTTGACAGTGCGGCCTTTTTCCTCGGCGATTTCCATGAGGGCTGCAGGACCGTCCTCGTCCAGAGTGGCGAATGGGTCGTCCTCAAGGATTCTCTGCTGCAAGTAAGACTCGATGAATTTGCCGTAGTCGTCGCGGCTGAAACCGAATGTGGTCTGAGTAAGGTCGTTTGTTCCAAACGAGAAGAAGTCAGCGTATTTTGCGATTTTTCCTGCGCTCAAAGCTGCTCTCGGGAACTCAATCATTGAGCCAATCTCGAATTTGAGGTTGACACCCTTCTCTTTGTTTACCTTATCAATTACAGCTTCTGCCTGCTTTCGGATCTGCTCGACTTCATTGTAAGAAACGACATTCGGAATCATAATCAGGACATTGTGCTTCTTGCTCTCTTTTTCCAGCTGTGCCGTTGCCCGGGCGATTGCCTCAACCTGCATTTCGTAAATCTCAGGATATGTGATTGCAAGTCGGCATCCCCGGTGACCAAGCATCGGGTTATGCTCAGCAAGCTGCATTACCTTTCGGGCAAGTTTTTCTTTATCAACGCCAAGTTTTTCTGCAAGGGCGGTGAGCTGTGAGTCGCTTTCTGCCTGAATGAACTCGTTCAACGGCGGGTCAAGCAGGCGGATTGTGACAGGGCGGCCTTCCATAGTCTTGATGATTTCGTAGAAATCTTTCTGCTGGAGAGGAAGGATTTTAGCCAGATTTTCTTTTCGGCTTTCGGTGTCTTCAGAAATAATCATTTTCTGGAAGGCGGTGAGTTTCGGCTCATCGAAGAACATGTGTTCCGTTCGGCAAAGACCGATTCCCATTGCACCGAAGCGGAAGGCGTCGATTGCGTTCTGAGGAGTGTCTCCGTTTGCGTAGATGTCGAATCCCTTTACGGTGTTTCCAGATTCTGTTACGCGCTCTGATTTCGCACGGATTTCGTCTGCCCAGCCCAGGAAGGTCTCCAAATCACCAGAGATTGTAGCCGGTTTGACTGCAACCTGTCCTTCGTAAACGAGACCTGTAGCTCCGTCAATCGTGAGGAAGTCGCCTTTTTTGTAGGTTTTTCCCTTGATGATGACTGTCTCAGCGTCCTTGAAGGCAACATCTGAACAACCACAAACACAAGGAGTTCCCATACCTCGGGCAACGACTGCTGCGTGGCTAGTGCGGCCGCCTGTTGAAGTTAAGATACCCTGAGAGACTGCCATGCCGGCAATGTCATCTGGAGAAGTTTCTTTTCGGACGAGAAGGACTTTTTTGCCCTTCTTTGCCCATTCTTCGGCTTCTTCTGCGGTGAAAACAATCTGACCACAGCCGGCTCCGGGAGAAGCGTTAAGGCCTGCAGCGATTTCAGTTGCCTTTTTGACGGCTTCTTTGTCGAGCTGAGGAAGAAGAAGCTGATTCAGCTGCTCAGGCTCTACGCGCATGATAGCCGTTTCTTTGTCGATGAGGCCTTCCTTGACCATATCCACGGCCATTTTGACGGCAGCAGCACCTGTTCTCTTACCGTTTCGGCACTGGAGCATGTAGAGCTTTCCTTCCTCAACGGTGAATTCCATATCCTGCATGTCATGATAGTGCTTTTCGAGGCGGTCACGAATCTGGCAGAGTTCGTCGTAAATTGCCTTGTTTGTCTGCTCCAGCTGAGCGAGTTTTTGCGGAGTGCGGATACCAGCAACGACATCTTCGCCCTGAGCGTTCATCAAATATTCGCCCATGAAGATATTTTCGCCGGTTGACGGGTCGCGAGAGAAACAAACGCCAGTTCCAGAAGATTCGCCCTTATTACCGAAAACCATTGCCATTACAGTGACAGCGGTTCCTTTGAGAGCGCCTTCCTTGATGTTGTTGAGTTTTCGGTATTTGATTGCGCGAGGATTCATCCATGAGCCGAATACAGCTCCGATAGCTCCCCACATCTGCTCTTTTGCGTCCTGAGGGAAGTCCTCGCCCTTTTCCTTTTTGTACATCGCCTTGTATTTCGTGACGATTTCTTTAAGCTCTTCGGTAGTAAGCTCTGTGTCCTGTTTTATTCCACGGTGAGATTTTACTTCATCGATGATTTCTTCGAATTTTGCGTGCTC
>DGTW01000294.1 GCA_002393835.1 Treponema sp. UBA4326 | reverse complement strand
AGAGCCAGACATACAAATCGATGTGGCAGTTTGCCATGACACCGTTGTAGCCGTCGTAGCCGTCGATAAGTGAATCCAGGAGGGTTGCCGTGTTGGCGTTGAAAAGCGAGAGATTTGTGCCTTCAACCAGCTTGATTCGTCTTTTCTGGATTTCGCGGGAGCATGAAACATCCTTGAGGAAGACCAGCTTTCCTGTTTTTGCGCAGTCCTGCAAAAAGTCATCGGTCAAGAGTCTTAGATAAGGAGCCGGGCACTCGTAGAGACCGAAAGTGACATTGGGCAGCTGACGGAAAACATCATCGGCGTTCTTGCGGAAGACATCCTCGCCCTCGTCTTTTTTTGCAAAGCGGTTGCTTACGAGAACTACGGCATCAACTCCCGTCTCGCTCATTTTTCCAAGCTCTTCAATCTGCTTGTTGTGGTCATCGGCAGTGTGTCCGGAAGCGATTACTTTGATTCGGCCTGCAGCCTGCTCTACGACGGCTTTTGCCAAATCGAGCTTTTCCTGCTCGCTCAGATAGAACATCTCCGAACTCTGGCAGACTGCGAAAATTCCCGAGCTTCCCTTTTTGATGTACCATTCCACAAGGCCTTTGACAGCCTCATAATCAATCTTGTTGTCAGTCGTAAAAGGTGTAATCATTGTTGGCCAGCAGCCATTGTAAATCTTAGACATTATTTTTCTCCATAATATATTACATCATTCCGATTGCTTTCGGCAGGAAGAGAACTGAATTCGGCACGAATGTGATGAATGCCAGGACTGCCAGCAGGAAGAGAATCGGAATCAAAATTTCTTTCATTACCTTTGAGAGCGGCGTGTCAGAAATGTTTGCCGTAATAAAGAGCAACATTCCGAACGGCGGCGTTGAAAGACCAATCATCATGTTAAGGGTTACTACCAAGCCGAAGTGAATCAAATCAATTCCCAAAGCGGCGGCGACAGGAATCAAAATCGGAACGAAAACCAGCTGGATTGTCGAAGTGTCCATGAACATTCCAAGAATGAGGATGATGACATTCACGATGATGAGGAAGCCGATTTTTCCGAGGTTGAGGCCGATGATGTAGGCACCGAGATTGTTTGCAATTTGCTCGCGGGCAACTATGTATGAGATGACCGAAGCCGCACCAATCATGAGTGAGACTGAGCCTGTTCCTGCCACGGTTTCCTTGATGATTTTCCACAAGCCTTTCCAAGAAAGGGCCTTGTAGACGAAGAATGAAATGATGATTGCGTAGAGACCTGCGATTGCACCAGCCTCAGTTGGTGTCATAACGCCGGTGTAAATGCCGGCCAGCAAAATTACAGGCGTGAGAAGTGAAGGAATTGCTCCCAAAGTCTCATGCAAGAAGATTTTCCAGGGTGTTTTTCCTGCCCTCGGGTAATTTCTCAGATGTGACATAAGGGAAACATAAATCATCAGTACGATTGCCACGAGAATTGCCGGAATCATGCCGCCCAAAAAGAGAGCGCCCACAGAGCAGTTTGCAAACATGGCGTACATTACGAGGGGAATGCTTGGCGGGAAGATGGGGCCGATTGTAGCTGAAGCCGCAGTGATGGCACAGCTGAAGCCGTCATCATAGCCTTCTTTTTTCATGGCATCGATTTCCATTTTTCCAAGACCAGAAGCATCAGCAAGTGCCGAGCCAGTCATTCCAGAGAAAACCAGGGAAGCGATTACATTTACATGACCAAGGGCACCCCGCCGGCCACCAGAAAGGGCGTTTGCAAATTTAAAGACCTTTTCCGTGACTTTGCCTGAATTCATTACATTTGCCGTAAAGATGAAAAGCGGAACCGCAATGATTACATAGTTCGTGTAATAGGTGTTCATTACGAAGTCACAGACAGAATCAAGAGAAATTCCCTTGATGACGAAATAGAAGGCTCCTGCAACCAGCATGCCGATTGAAATTGGCATACGGAGCACGAAAATAAGAACGAAAATCGCAAGTGCGACGATAAGGGCGAAACTCATGAGCGAACCTCCTCTTCTGTCTTTTCTGAGGCAACAGCTTCCTGACTGTTTTCAGAAGGGGCTGGAGACGGATTTTTAATTGATTTAATTTCTTTGATGATATCTGAAATTGTGTAGCCGATGATGGAACACAAGAAATATGCGAATGGAGCGAAAACTATGGTAAGGGGAATCCTGAATACCGGAGTTTTCTGGAAGAACATGAATTTAATATACTGACAGCTTGGAATAATAAGAATTGCCAGCGCAACTACAATCAGAATATTGCCTGCAAGAGCAAGAATTGATGCGACCTTTGGCGGAACGGCATCATAAATCATAGTGAAAGTAACATGAGAACGCGAGCGCATTGCGTAACAGGCTCCCAAAATGACGGTCCATGCAAAGCCCCAGACAGTAACCTCGAATGCCCAGGTAAGCGGAAACTTGAACACATAGCGTGAAATGACTTGTGCGACGAATACGACGAACATTACGATGAAAGCTGAGCATGGAATGTAAATTTCAGCAACATCCCGTGCTTTTAGTAGAATATCCTTCAGCTTCATAAAAGCCTCCTGTAAGCAGGGGGATTTCTCCCCCTTAAAAGATTATTTCAAAGCAGCCTGAACTTTGTTGTACAAGTCCATATCCCACTTGCCTGTGATGTTCTTGTTGTTCAGGTAAGCTGGAAGAACTGATTCTGCGAAGGCTTTTGTGTCAGCCTCGTAAACTTTGAGTCCCTGTCCTTTGAAGAAGTCGATGATTTCAGCTTCTGTTTTGAGGTTCTTCTCGTCACAAGTCTGGCGGCCGGCTTCGATACCCTTCATAATGATTTCTTTCTGGTGATCAGAGAGTGACTGCCATTTTGCTTCGTTGATACAAGGCCATACTGAATCTACGAGGTGGTTTGTAAGGCTGATTGATTTTGTAACCTCATAGAATTTTGCGCTTCGGTCTGTCGGGAGCGGGTTTTCCTGTCCGTCAACTGTTCCTGTCTGCAAAGCCATGTAAAGCTCAGAGAATGCCAGTGGTGTCGGGTTTGCGCCCATAGCTTTTCCCAGTGTTACCCAAGCCTCAGAGTTTGGCATACGAAGGTTAACGCCTTTCAAGTCTGCCGGAGTGCGTACCGGTTTGTCTTCACGCAGGTTGACCTGGCGTGTTCCGAGGTAGTATGAGGCCAGCGGGCGAATTCCCTGCTCTTTTACGACTCGGCCGAATACTTCTTTACCGATTTCGCCGTTAAGGATTTTTGTCATGTCATCATAGCTTTTGAAGACATAGCCTGCTGTGAACATTCCAATCCATGGAGAGCCGTCTGTGAGCCAAGAAGCTGAAAGGTAAACGATGTCAGCTTTTCCTGATTTTACTGCAGCAACTTCCTGATCCTGCTTGAAGAGAGAGCCTGAGTGATAGGTCTCAACGGTGATGTTGCCTTTAGACTCTGCTTCTACGACTTCCTTGAATTTCATCATTGCATCGTAGTGAGCGTCGCCCGGAACAGCGTTTACTGAATAGATGAGATTGACTTTCTTCTCGGCTTTTTCGTTGCACGAAAGAAGAAGACCCATGGAAAGAAGAGCGCACATTGACGCAGCAAGAAGTTTTTTCATAACTATCCTCCTGAATTTTGTTTATGAAAAAAGATTTATGTTAAGCCGAATGTCTCAGCCTAAATCCTTGATTTGATTTCAAAAGCAGCGGTCATCAATTTGAGACTTATGCTTTCGACATCGTTTTCCGTAATTATTGATACTGGCCCGGAAGCGCTGATTGCGCCAATTAAGCAATCATTTCTGTCTGTAACCGGCACCCCAACGCACCTGACGCCGTTTTCATGCTCAATTTCGTCGATGGCGTATCCCCTTTCCCGGGATTTTTCCAGGTCGGCAAAAATGGCTTCGTTGTCTATGAGGGTGTTTTCCGTATATTTGATTTTTTCTCCTTTAAGGTGACTCCTGATTTCATCGTCGTTCATGGCGCAGAGCAGGGCCTTCCCAATTGAAGTGCAGTAATATGGGGCTGTCTCTCCAAGAATCGAGCGGTAGGGAATGTTTTTTCCGTAGCTTTTAGGATATGCTGAAAAAAGGTAGAGCACCGTGTCATCGTGGGGAATGCCGAAATAAACTATTACATTTAAATCTGTGGCCAAATCTTTTAAAACCGGTACTATCAGGTTGGTGTAAGGGTAGTTTGCCATGACCGTGTATGAAAAACGAAGCATTTTGAAGTCAAGGCTGTACTTTTCCGAAGAAAGATTCTTCTTTATATAGCCACATTCTTCCAGAGTTGTAAGGATATTATGAACATTGCTTTTGTTAAGATCCAACATGCGGGCAATTTCTGAAACGCCAAGCTCACTTTTTTTTGAATTGAAACATTCCAGCACCCTGAGAGACTTTTGAACTGACTTTAGCTTTCCTTCGTTTTCAATTTCCATAAGTGACTCCTAGATGGCTACCTTTATGCAGATTTTCTTGACCTTTTCTTTCTTTCCTTCTGTTGCATTAAGGCATGGCTCGTGGGCATCTTCTGGAAAAAGAATGCAGGCAGTCTTTCCGCCTATGGTAACAGTTTCCGCCGCCTTGCCTGAAAGCTTGTGAAAGTCTTTCTCGGAATCATAGGCTTCGATTTCGGATAGTTTTTCGGTCTTTTCCCAGCCAATTTTTTCCTGCTCGGAGGCAAGCAGCTGAATGTCTATGTATTTTCTGTGGGCTTCAAAAAAACTTTCTTCGACGCTGCGGGTTTCATATTCCTGGACATTGGCGAAGAGTGATTTTCCTTCCAGCTCGATTTTACCGATTTTAAGTGAAGCCAAATCTGTGGACAAAATCCAGTCAAAGGCTTTCGTAAAAAGGGGATTGAGTGAATCGTATCTATGCAAATTTTCAAAATGTGTTATAATCATGTGGTATCCTACTTTTTTGCTGAACATTCGTTCTGAAATATAGAACGCCGTTTCATAAATTTAGGATAACACAGATTTGCTATATGTCAACAAAAAAAGGAGAAATTTATGTTAAATTCCATAAGCAAACTCTTAACGGGTGATTTATTAAAGATTCTTTGTGACATGGGACATGGTGATAAAATCGCCATTGTTGATGCCAACTTTCCTGCAGCCTCGAACGGAAAAAGAGTCCTGTCTTTTCCAGGTGTGAATGCTGATGACCTGCTCAAGGCCCTGATTCCACTTTTTCCTCTGGATCATGTTCCTGAATTTTCTGCCCGGCTCATGGATATGGATCCAAAAGACAAGGCCGCAGGCATGAAAGAGCCGGAGCTGTGGGGAATTTTCTCAAAAATCGTGAGCGACACTTATCCTGACAAAAAAACAGGCTTCGTTTCCCGCAATGATTTTTATGAATGGGCAAGGGATTCTTATGCCGTCATTCAAACCGGCGAAGCCCGTCTCTACGGAAACATCATTCTCGTTAAGGGAGTTGTAAAATAATTTTAGGTTATTTTAAATATTCTTCTTGCTTTTCTTTAAAAAGGCATGTATATTTTAAATATCGTGAAAATAACCTTGAAGGCTGTCACAGTTTTTCTTCTCTCAATGGCAGTGGTCATGCTTTCCTCATGCTCCAATCCCAGTCCTCGTTTTGAGCGTTATTTGGGAACAGTATGCTTCGTCAATTTGTACGAAAAGGGAAGGCCTGACTATTATGACGAGATTTTTGACCGTTTAAAGCAAATCGATGAGGAATTCAGCTTTGGTTCGGTAAAATCAGATGTATATAGAATAAATGCCTTTGCGGCCAGAGAAAGCGTTCATGTCTGCGATGATGTCTTTTCCGTCCTGGAGACTGCAAAAAAGATTTCTGAGCTTACAGGGGGAGCCTTTGATGTAACGATAGAGCCTCTGGTCGATCTTTGGCGCATAAATTCAACCACGCCTCATATTGCGACTCAGGACGAAATAGATGCCCTCCTTCCCTTTGTCGGTTACGAGAGCGTCATTCTGGATCCGGCTCTCAAAACAGTCCGTTTTGCAAAAGATGGTGTCAAAATTGATTTTGGCGGAATCGCAAAGGGCTTTGCCGCCGATGAAATAGCAAAAATCTGCAAAAAACACAAAATCAAGCGTGCCGTAATTGACCTTGGCGGAAATGTCTATGTCTTTGGAGTCAAAAAAAAGGGAGAGTTGTGGAATGTCGGTGTAAAAAACCCTGAATATCCGGATTCTGCCCCCCTCATAAAAGTTTCTGTTCCCCAGCTGTCTGTGGTCACAAGCGGAATATACGAGCGCTTCTTCGAGAAAAATGACAAAAGGTATCATCATATACTTTCACCAGACAGCGGCTATCCTGTGGAGAACGATTTGTACTCCAGCTCTGTTCTGTGCTCGAATTCCATGGTTGCCGATGCCCTTACAACGGCTTTCTTTGTCCTGGGGCACGAAAAATCCCTGGAAATTCTGCCTGCCGTCGAGGAAGAGCTTGGCCTTGACATCGCCGCTGTCTTCATCGCAAAAAATCATTCTGTTTATTTCTCTGAAAACTTTCCATACTCAAAAAAAATTCTTTACAGCGACTGGAGGATTCATCGAGCGCATGAATAATAAAGCGGCATGTTTTTTTGCGAAAAAAATTACAGAAATATCTGTAAAAATTTTTCTAATGTGTTATAATAGACTACTGTAATATGAGCTACGGATTAGAAGGACTGGAAACTCGCCAGCTTGAAGGCATTGTAAATATTCTCAATCATTGCACAGATTCCTTTCTTTTTGTTTTCGATTTTTCCAAAGACACATTTTTTATTTCTCCCTTCGCCCGTAATCTTTTTGCTTTTCCAGAAGAAAAACTTGAGAATGCCACTCACGAATTAATGAATATCGTTTTCCCGGAGGATCAGGCATCTCTTCGCACAGAACTGGATTTGCTTAAATCCGGTAAAAAAACAGAGCACAATCTGGATTACCGCTGGGTCAACAAAAACGGAAAGCCAGTCTGGATTCGTTGCCGTGGCCGCATTCTCCCCAATGACGATCCTGAAAACCGCATTCTTGTTGGTGAGGTTGCAATCGTCACCAGCGAGGACAGGACAGACTTACTTACGGGGCTTGCAACAGAGTCTCAGCTGCGAATAGATTTCGGCTCAATCTGGACCAAAAAGCAAAGCGTTTCAGGCTTTATCCTAAAAGTTGACATAGACAATCTTGGTGCTATAAACGAGCAATATGGCGTTATGACCGGCGATGTAATAGTCTCAAAAGTCGGAGACTGTTGCCGCAAGGTTTGCTCTGGAACGGCAAAGGCCTACAAACTTTCCAGCGATGAATTCATCTGCATGAACCTCACTGGAAAGTCAGCCCTCGTGGCTCAAAAAATGTACGAAAACCTGCGCCGGGAAATCGCCGAGGCCGAGCACGGTCTTGGCTACGACATCATCTTTACTGTCTCAGGCGGCATGGTCGCCTTTATGAACGATGCTTCCCAGCTTGACGGCCTGCTTCGCAAGGTAAATTTCTCCCTTGGCTCTGCAAAACGAAACGGACGGAACAACCTTGTTACTTTCAATGCCGTCGATTACACCAAACATCTCAAAAACCTCGACTTCCAGGAAAAAATCCGCGATTCAATCCGCAACGATTTCTCCGGCTTCGAGCTTTACTATCAGCCTGTTGTAGATGCAAAAAATCTTTATCTTGACTCGGACAAAACCGTCCTCAATGTCATTGGTTGTGAGGCTCTTATCCGCTGGACTTGTCCGGGCTACGGTGTCCTCAACCCAGATGAATTTATTCCAATTCTGGAGAGAACCGGCATGATTGTCTCTGTTGGCCGCTGGATTTTGCGAACGGCCTTCATGCAGTGTGCGGAATGGAACCGGCTCCAAAAGAATTTCCGTGTCAGCGTCAACCTGTCATATATTCAGGCCAAAAAAAGCGACATCATCCGCGATGTTGAAACGGCCATGCTCATTTCAGATGTCAATCCAAGGAATGTAACTTTGGAACTTACCGAAAGCGGCTATATCGGCAATGGCGATGAATTGCAGGCTCTCACAGAGTCTTTCGCAAATCTTGGCGTAAACGTAGACATTGACGATTTTGGAACGGGCTACTCAAACCTGCGTTATCTTCAGTATTTAAAGGCTAATACCCTCAAACTTGACTATACTTTCGTTCAAAAGGCCACAGGAGGCAACGAGGGCGACCGAAAAATCATCAAGCATATCACACAAATGGCACATGAGCTTGGAATGCAAGTCTGTATGGAAGGAATCGAAGAAAAGAGCGACATCGAAAAGCTCATTGCCTACGGTCCAGACAAATTCCAGGGCTTCTATTTTGGCCGTCCCTGCAACAATGTGGATTTCCGAGAGCATCACTTGCGACCAGATGCCACCAGAGACATTTATAAAAAAGCAAAATAGCAAAGCAAAAATAAAGCCGGGATTAGCTCTCCCGGCTTTTGACTTATTAGATATAGTGTTTTAAATCAACCTTTTCAATTTTCTTTGTTTTGACGGCCACAAGGTAGGTTCCAGTCGTGGCAGAGAGCACATCAAAAGCCGCTGCGAAGCTGCAAAGAATGGGAGCTGCCGGACGAAGCAAAAGGTAGCCTGCCTCAAAGCCCCTGCCGTACATGGAGCATATAACCGTAAGGGCTACAAAAGTTCCTCCCTGGGGATAAGAGCCAAGGGCAAATGAGATGACAAAGGAAATCAGGAAAATCCAGATTACATCATAAAAGGCAAAACCCAGGCTCGAATAAGAGCGGAGAATCGTGACGAAGCAGATAGATGTCACGAGGGCTGTTCCTCCCCTGGCAAAAATTGAGAAGAGGGGCAGGGAAAAATTGTTTATCTCGTCGTAGATTCCAAGGCTTTCCTTGTTGTGTCTTGAATTTGTGAGCAGGGTAATGTTTGAGTCTCCAGTAAAAAAGCCTGCGATTATTGAGCAGAGACTTGAATAGAGCACATGATAGGGGCGCAAGTCCTTGCATACCAGTCTGAGCACGAGGGGGTAGACCAGAAGGGCTACGATAACGAAGTCAACGGCCAGCATAAGGAAAATAGGAATGAAAACCTTGCTTTCAAAAATAGCCCTTGCCTGTAAGAGCCAGTAACAAGAGACTGCAATCATGCCGATTGAAAGCCACTCGATGAAAAAGGCTGACATTGTCTGGCAGAGCTTTAGGGCAGACTCGAATACGGAAAGGACTGGCTTTGATGCCGCAGTGTCCGAAGCACAGGCTCCGCCAGCGAAGGCCGCAAAAATGAAGACAGGCAGAATGTAAAATCCTTCGGTGAGGGACTTGAAGCCCGAAAATGGGAAAACGCTGAGAATCATTTCCTTGATATTGATAGAAGGAACCTCAGAAATTTTCTCGCCTGTTATTGGAATTCTGGGAAGGTTTACGATGAGAATTGAGAGAAGGCCGATGAAAACAAGGATGAGGGTTGAGCCTATTACCGCACCGAAAGTCCATGCGCTGGTTTTAAGGATATGCTTTTTGTGGCGCAAATTGAAAAGTGACATTGCCGTTCCGAAGAAAACAAGGGGAATGAGGGCATATCGGCCAAAGCGAATCGCAATTTCAGAAAGAGTGACCAGGGTTGATTCCAATGCCGGAATGTGCATTGGGAGGATAAAAGCCGCGATGATGCCAAGAACTGAGCCAATTAAATATTTAATCCAAACTTTCATGGGGATATTATAGCAAATTGCTCATAAATCTGCTATAATACTCTGTTATGGGAAAGATGATTTTGTTCGCCGGCAAGGAAATTCCAGCCGGAAATGATATTGCTTCTGGGGCGACTTTTCAGGGAAGAAGAGTAATCGCAACAAGCCTCAATGTTTCTGATGAGGCCGAGCCAAAACAGGAAGGCTCTGCAAATGTAATTCAGGTTGCCTGGAACCGTGGTTCCCCCCTTTCCTGTCGTTCACTTGCCCTAAAATGTGAGAATGAGGGCGGGGTGGACGAGGCTGCTCTCTTTTTTGACGAATTTTACTTTGCGACAAGATTTCGGGCGGTCACCAACAATGCCCAGATTCTCGAAGAGCTTATCGGAAGCTACCAGTATCTAACTCAGGAGTTGCTTTCCCGCTTTCAGCGACATACAGAGCGTAATTTCAAAATTGCCTTCGTTCACAAGTCAAATTTCTCGCTTTCCGACGGCATAAATTCTGCCTCCCTGCGTGCGTCAGGCGTGGAACTTTCAAATCCCCTGATTGCCTCTGCCAGCGGAGCATTCAAGGCTTTTGCAGAAAATATTGCCGCAAGCCTGGCCGAAGGGGGCAATGTAATCCCGCTTTTGGTTTCATGCGAGCCTTCAAACGACCTTTCAAAAAGGGACAGCGCTCTTTCCATGTGGCTCTGTGAGTATATGGACGCAATCGATTCCCTCAAAAAGCCTCTTTCACCAAAGCAAAAAGCCTCATGGATTACGGCCGGGGCAAAAAAACCGAGCGGATTCGGAATCTTAGGATTTTAAAACTGAAAACGGAAAGTTGAGAACGGAAAACTAAAAATGGATTACTCAAACCCTCTTATCGTACAAAGTGACAGGACTTTGCTCCTTGATGTTCATGCGCCAAAAGCAAACGAATGCCGTAATGCCCTCATTCCTTTTGCGGAGCTGGAGCGCTCGCCCGAGCACCTTCACACTTACCGACTCACGCCTCTTTCCTTGTGGAACGCAAACGCCGCAGGTTTTTCTCCGGACGATGCAGTAAAAGTTTTGCATGATTTTGCCCGCTACGATGTCCCCCAGAGCGTCGAGATTTGGATTAAGGAAACTGCGGGGCGTTTTGGAAAACTCAGGCTGGTACCTGCTCCCTGGATTATTGTTAATGCAGAATGCAAAATGCAGAATGCAGAATTGAAAGGGGAAAGTCTTCCCCTCGCTCCAATACCTCTCACTACGCCGGAGGAGTCCGAGCAAGCTCAGCCTTCTCCGCTCCGTTCGGGTATTTCCGCTACCCCTTCGCCTAGGGGCTCTGCCCCTAAAACCCCGGCAGATACGGGCATCAAAATTGAATATCTTTACCTCGTCACTGAGTCAATTTCTGTCTTTAAGGAAATTGCCGCCAGCCTCATCGGACGAAAATATCTTACTGTTTGTGAGTACGTAGAGCCACAGGATGATTTTATGAAGCAGACTGTCGTAACTGAGGACGAAAAAGCCCACTGCTTCCGCCTCAACCTCACCGACAGGGGAACAATCAAGCAGGAGCTTTTGCGCATGGGCTGGCCTGTAAAGGACGATGTTCCCATGATTGACGGTGAGCCACTGGAAATCAACCTTCGCCAGAAAACTCTTTCCGGCCGTGATTTTGTCCTCCGCCAGTACCAGAAAGAGGCCGCCCAGGCTATTGTCGGCGACAAGGGACCCGGAACAGGATTCGGAACAATCGTTCTCCCCTGTGGAGCCGGAAAAACTATCGTCGGCATGACGGTCATGGATTTGCTCAAAACCAGCACCCTTATTGTCACGACCAACATTTCGGCCGTTCATCAGTGGATTGACGAGCTTGTTGACAAAACAAACCTCACCAGAGATGACATCGCCGAGTACACAGGCGAGAACAAGACCATTAAGCCTGTCACTGTGGCCACCTACCAGATTCTCACATGGCGGCCCGAAAAGGACGGACCTTACCCGCATTTCTCTCTTTTCAGAAAGCGAAACTGGGGTCTTATTGTTTACGACGAGGTTCACACTCTTCCGGCTCCGGTTTTCCGTGTCGCCGCCGAGATTCAGGCAATTCGCCGGGTCGGTCTTACGGCAACCCTTGTCCGCGAAGACGGCTGTGAAGGTCATGTCTTTTCTCTCGTCGGCCCCAAACGCTACGATGTCCCCTGGAAGGATTTGGAAAGCTCAGGCTTTATCGCCACGGCAGAGTGCATTGAAGTCCGCATTGACCTTGGCGAAGAGAAAGAAATCGAATATGCCGTCTCTGATTTACGAAAAAAGCACAGGATTGCAAGCGAAAACCCCAAAAAGCCTGAATTCGTCAAAATTCTAGTCGAAAAATCTCCCAACGACAAGATTCTCGTTATCGGTCAGTATCTGAGTCAGCTGGATGAGCTTTCAAAAATGCTGGGCTGCCCTATTATCACTGGAAAAACCCCAAACGAAGAGCGGGACAAAATCTACGCCGACTTCAGGAGCGGGGCAATCCGTGTCCTTGTTGTCAGCAAAGTCGCAAATTTCGCAATTGATTTGCCGGATGCCAGCATGGCCATTCAGGTTAGCGGCACTTTCGGAAGCCGTCAGGAAGAGGCACAGCGGCTTGGACGAATTTTGCGGCCAAAAGAACGCAAGTCACGCTTTTTCACTCTGATTACCCGAAACACCGTGGAAGAAGAATTCGGCTCGAACAGACAGAAATTTCTGGCCGAGCAGGGCTACCAGTACAGGCTCCTCCGCTGCAGGGAAGCAAGTGAGCTTTCAGAACAGCTGGACGGGGAAGTTTGCGCCATCGGCAACTGATTATTCAAAACTGAAAATTTGCGTGATTAAAAAAGCCGTGGTATAATTGCTTATATTTATGAATCTGGAAAGAATTAAAGAAATCACGGCTTATTCATACATCGGTTTTGATTTTTTCTGTGCGGCCATAATGGTCATCATGTTTTATACGATTTTTAACGATGCCGACCGCACGAAAAAGCGTATTCATCTTCTAAATGTAACCGTTGCTGTTTTTACCTACTGTTTTGCCGACATGTTATGGTTTCTTGCCTTCAACGGCGTAATGATTCCCCGCACGCTTTTTACCCGCTATGCTACGAATATTTTTTCCTACAGCATAATGTCCTTTTGTTCCTATGCCGTTTCCCGTTTTCTTCTTTCAATCTGGGAATCCGTAAGAATTGATTTTCATCCAAAGAGCTGGAAGCTTTTTATTCCATATTTGCTCTTGCTTCTTCTAATTTTCACTACGCCCTGGACCCACATAATTTATTCATTTGATCCCGATGGAAATATTGTGCAGGGGCCTCTTTACCTTGTGGTCATGGGACTTCTTTTTGGCTATGTACTTTTCCTGGGCCTTGTGTCCTTTGTCTTTTACCTGCGTACTCAGAATGATTTTGCCAAGGAGCAGTATTTTCTTGTCACTCTCTACACCATTCCTGTTTTAATCGGCGGCTTCGTTCATTTCATTCACTGGGAATTGCCTACTTTTGTCATTGGTCTAAGCATAGCTACCCTCATAATCTACATTTTCCAAATGAGGGACATGATTTCACAGGATGCCCTCACCGGAATTATGAACCGTCGACAGGGCGAGCGTTTTTTTGTGGAGCAAATCAGCAGAATAAACGAGGAGCCACATTCAACAATAGACTGCCTCTATCTTTTTATGATGGACTTAAACAAATTCAAGGCTATCAACGACACTTATGGCCACACCGAAGGTGACAGGGCATTGATTGCCACCGCTGATGTCCTAAAGAAAGCCTGCTCCCACATTCGCCGCCGTTGCGTAATGAGTCGTTTTGGCGGAGATGAATTTGTCATCGGAGTTGTCTTTACGCCAGAAGAGGCTCACCTTCTTTACGAAAAAATTCACAATCTAATCGAAGAAAAAAACAGAGAGCTGAATGCCCCTTACAAAATCTCAATCAGCATAGGCTTCACCTATTACAAAAAGGAATTCAAGGATTTCACCAGTTTCCTTGCCCATGCTGACAAGCTCATGTATGAAATGAAAGAAAAAGCCCATCGTGAGGCCGAAAAAGCTCATTGAGAAAAGTCTGGCAGTATTCTTTATTCTTGCCGTGCCCTTGTTTATTTTTCCGGCCTTTTTAGATGTTGCTTTAAATAGCCCATGATATCCTGCTTGCTTATAATAAGGCAGAGGATAATCATAAGGCCTGTTACGAGCTTTAAGTCGTTTGCGTTCATTCCAACATTGTAGCCGTACCTTCGGGCGATGAACATGAGGGCACGGTATATGATTGAGCCTAAAATCACGCGGAAGGTCTGCCAGCCGATTTTATTGGAGTGGATTACGAATTCACCCAGCATAAGGGAGGCCAGTCCTGAGACCACGACACCGCTTCCGCTTCCAACGTCGGCAAAGCCTGAATACATGGCAAAAAGGGCTCCGGAAAGGGCCGCAAGTCCGTCACCAAAGCAGATTCCTACCCCCCGAACAATGCGGGGATCAACGCCCTGCGAGATTACCATCTGCTGATTGCTTCCCAAAGCTCCCATAGTAAGGCCGAAATCAGTCGAGAAGAACAAATTCAGGATTACGAGCAGTATTCCGACAAAAATCACAAGGAAAATGACAATTCCCCAGTCAGGCGTGATTGCCGGAAAAGAGACCTTCATAAAGTTTTTGATAGAAGAGAAAATAGTCGGAACCTTGAGAAATGACACATTTGCCTGGTTCGACATGACACGCAGGTTGACCGAGTAAAGCATGGTCATCATCAAAATACCGGCAAGAAGATCCGGAATGCGGAGCTTAGTGTAAATCACCGTGGTACAAAGACCGGCCAGAAGCCCCGAGACAAAAACAATCAGGAGGGCGAGGGCGGGGGAGATTCCATGAGTCAGGCAGGCCGCTAAAACGCAGGCCCCGAGCGGAAAGGAGCCGTCAACCGTCATATCACAAAAATTGAGGACGCGGAAGGTCATAAACACGCCCAGAACCATAATTCCGAAAATCAAACCTTCGATGAGAATACCTTGAATCATAAAGATGATTCTACTGATAAAAACAGGATTTTACAATCTATTGCGTTGAAGGGGGAACAAGAGAGGCTATCGTTACGCCGAAAATTGCTTTACTTTATCAAATATTTCTGCAATAACGCATCTATTTCTTGTTTCAGGCTCATTATAGTCTGCTGATATTCCGCTTTGTTCTGTAGATTTGAGATTTCAGGTTGTTCAAGAAAAAGCTGGTATGGAGAAAGTTCAAGCGAATCACACATTCTCTGCAAAACATCTGGCGAAGGAAAGTATTTCCCGTTTTCTACCGCATTTAAATAGTTTGGGCTGACCTCAATTTCTGCTGCGAAATCAATCTGTGTAAAATTGGCTTTTGTTCTATAAAAACGGATGTTGTTTATAAAGAGTTCTTGCAGATGTGTCATATTGTAAATAATGGCATAAATCGTTTATAAACATTCATTGTTAGACAATTAAAATTAACTGTATTGCGATTAGGAAATAACTGTGATACGATTAAAAGTGAATGTGATACTGTTATACGTCTAAAGTATTACAAAAAGATGTGAGTGAAGTCATATCAAAAAAGGAGTCGAGAAAATGAATGACAAAATTAAAAAGTATTTGAATTACAGGCAGGAAAGATAATTATGAAAAAAAATTATATTGGCCTGCTTGTACTTGCTGTAGTTTTTCTAGTCGGTTGTGCAAGCACATCGGGAAGCGGTTCACTGCCAGCATGGATGACGGACTATCGCACTGTATACCCCGACAGTCAATACATCGCACAGCGGGGGCGGGCGGACACGGAAGAGACTGTAAGGACCGAGGCTGTGGCTCAAATTGCGCGATATTTTCAGACAAGTGTTAATGCAAATCTGAAGACGAGCATCCAGAGCGTGACCAGCGGTGAGAATGTAAGCGAGACGACTTCGGTTGTGAACGATGTCGATGTCATGAGCCAGGTCGATTTGTTCGCTGTTGAGACCACCGACCCGTACTACTTCAAGAATGAAAAGAAATGGTACTGCGTGGCTTTCATTGAGCGTGAAAAGGCGTGGAGCCAGTACAAGCCGACCATCGAGAATGCAAAAGGCGAATTCTATTCGATGAAAAAGAATGCTGATGGTGAGAGCGACCCGTTCACAAAATGTGTGCTTTACGGTAAGTCTTGGAAAAGTGGAAAAAACTTTCTTGAAAAACTTGAATACGCGCGAATCCTGAATTCGAAGAAAGAATCTGCCTATTCAGACGACCGAAAGAGCGTAAGTGAAATTCCCGCCCTTATTGCTGCTGAAAAAGAAAAATGCACCGTCTATCTTTCGGTGTCTGGTGATTGGGGAAACATAATTTCATCTTCGCTTTCCCAAACTCTCTCAAAGAATGGATTCAAAATCGCAAAAACTCAGAATGAAGCGGTATATCTGGCGAATGCGACAGTCGAAACAAACTCATCAGGTAGCGAGCCTGTCAGCGTAATGCCAAGTCTTGACCTCAAAATCGAAAGCAAAAGCGGAAAGACAGTCTATGCGGTTCAGGTCAAGAGCGAGAAAAAGACCCTTGCCTACAGTCTCGAAAACGCTCAGAAAAAGTCATACCCGATTCTGGCAGAAGAAAGCTCTAAAATCATCAATTCGGAACTTTCAGGAAATTTTGGTAACTAATTAGACTCGGATTCACGCTGATAAACGCGGATATTGCGGAAAGCTTGTAATCTGCGTGCATCTGCGTTCATCTGCGTCAAAAAATAATGGAGGAAAAACTATGAAAAAGACAATCAAATCAACAATCTTGCTTGCGGCAATTGCAATCGCACTCACTTCATGCGGCTCAACAAAGGTTGAGGATTCCAGAAACAAAGTTCCGGAGGCAAAGACTGACGAAATTGACAAGGTTGTGGTCGTTGACTGGACTGACCGTGCTCTTGGCGAGGTCTCTGCTCCGACATGGCTCAAGAACATGAGACGAGGAAACAGCGACACATTCAAGGAGCAGTGGAAAGTCGATGTAAACCGTGTCGTAAAAATCAGCATGGCGACCGGAAAGACCGAAGCCACCGCACAGGCACTCAGCCGTGCTGGATTTGCATACACGCAGGCAGCGGAGTTGAATCAGAAAGTAATCGGCCGTGTTGGTCAGGGCTTGAATGATGTCGGACAGCTTGAAGCCTTGTTTGTGGCAGCAAGTGAGACGAAAGCGGACATGACAGGCCTGCGTGAAGAGACCGGTTTCTTCCAGAAAATCCGTACGACCAACGCCGAGACAAAACAGACCAGCGAACAGTTCGTCTATTACACCGTGTACTCAATGAGCAAGGAAACTTGGGATGCCCTTTGTAAAAAATACCTCATGGATGTCATGGGCGGAGCAGACTTGACGACAGAGACACAGAAGAAAATCGGCGCACTGTTCAGCGAGATGAAAGAAGACTCGGACAAAAAGGAAGCCGCAAAACAGGCTGAGGAAGAAGCTTTGTACAAGGCTCAGATGACGCGTCTTGAAGCCGAGCGGGCAAAGGCTAATGCGGATGCAGCACAGGCAAACGCTGAAACTGCAAAAGCAGGCTTGAAGGCAAAGGAAATGGACGCACAGGAAGCTGCGACAAAGAAAGCTGCTGAAGAGGCGGCGGTGCTGGCGAGCTATTTGATGTAAAGAAACAGTCCGGTTGTTTGGGGCTGGAATCATGGGGCTGATTGAGCGTGTCGAAATCAGCCCGATTTTTTGGAGACGAAAATGAGAAAAATTATTGCATTTTTATTATCTGCATTACTTACGGCTTCTCTGTTTGCACAAACAACTGTCGCAGAGAAAAAACTTGGCAAAACACTTGAAAAGAACAAGGAAGCTTCGGCTGTCTTTGTGAGCGAAATAGATTTGTCGGGAATGAAAGTTTCTGAAAACGGAACAATCACTATTCCACTTTTCGCAAAAAACAAAATTTCCGTCGTTTCTGGAATGGACATGACGAACATCAAGGAGCGAGTCGCATACACCAAAAAATCAAAACTCGCGACAACTTTTGAGACAAAGGATTTAGATTCTAAAACTTACGCCATCACAAAAATTGACGGAATTGAAACTGTCGCACAGTATAAAGAACGCTTTATTGAAGAACAGAAAGCCGAGGCACGAAAAAATCTCACGAAAATGCCCGTGCAGGTCGTGAATCAGGAAGCAATCAACCTTTCTGGTAGTGAAACCGCGTGGCTTCCAGGTCAGATTCAAGATAAATTGAAGTCGAATTTGCAAGAATTCTTGGGAATGAAGACTGTCGTTGACTCAAAATCAGAATCGGCACTTAAAAAAATACAGGCAGAAAGTGAGAGTACCGCCCGTGACGAATCCACTGCAATTGAGTTTGGAAAAATTACCACGGCAAAATTTGCCTTCTTTACGAAAGTTCGCAAGACAGATAAAGGCTACACAATTAGTGCAGACTTTACCGACTTGACGACAGGTGAGCAGATGGCAAGCGTAATTTCAAAAGAATATTCGGCAAGTGAATACCTTTACGGTTCAACTGGTGCTGTTGATGAAATAACGCTCTCTCTTGGAAACAAGCTTGGACTTAAAATCTCCGACCTGAACAAAAATCTTCTTTCAAGTGGCTCCGCAAGTTTCAGCGTGGACGAGCAGCTTGCCCTTGCAAGGCAGAACGAAGAGCAGTTCAAAAAACTCATGGCTCAGTATGATGCAGATTTGACAAAACTTTCCATGAGCAATGACCTTTCTGCAATCGAAAACAAGCGGAAAATTGAGGCAGAAAAAGCCCTTCTTGTTGAAAAGCAGAATTCAGAGAAAAAACGACAGGAAGAACTTCGTGCTCAAAAAAGCCGTGCCGAAGCGGACGCAAAACTTGAAGCCGAACGAAGCATAGCCTTAAAAACTCAGCGTGACCAGATGGCAAAGGAGGCAGCTGCAAAAGCCGCCGAGGTGCGAAAACTCAAAATGGAAAAGCAGGGCGTTTTGGGGCAGATTAATGTGATTGAAAGTAAGAAAAAGGCTCTTGTGGAAATCCGGCAGGGAGTGGAGGAAAGACATCTGGAACTTTTTTCACAGCTCGAAAAAGACCGGGAAAGCGAAGAGCAGAGAATCCGAAACAAGTCTTACAGCACTGTAGAACTTGGTAGTGACGGAAACCCGACGGAAGCGGCAAAAACTCGTCGTGAGAATCAGGTAATACAAAGTTACAAAGATTTGACAAACAAATTCTTTGCAGATTGCGATGCCGTAAAGACAAGTACCTCTACACAAGAAAGTGCCTTGCTCACAGAAATCCGAAACGACCAAAAATCACTTACAAAGACAAGAACCGTGAGCAGCATGGGCGATGAGTTAAAAGTAAGCTTTGGCACTTACGAGGGAAGCAAGAACGGCTGGAACGCGTATCTTTCGCTGTATTCAGACGGCGTTTTGCTCTATACGGACAGTTTTATCGTGGGCTACGAGGCGTTGAGCGGAAAGAAAGCTCCCGACATGGCGACTGAATTGCGGGATTCTGTGATTGAGGAATACACGAACAATGTTGATATGTACAACTCACTTCTTACACGAGGCGACCCGATTCTCTACTTTGAGATTGACTACACCGTAAAGGCTGAGGGCGATGACAAGCCAAGCGAATACAAATTTAATTTTGACAAGATTCGGGCAATTAACACAGTGAGCGGAAAGACGGTGCAGACAAGTACGCTGGGAAAAACTGAGCCGCGTACGATGAAACCTGATTGGGATTTGCGGGAGATTGTGGGGATTGTTGCGAAGGAGTCAGAAGATTTTCAGATGTTGAGCTATTATTTTTCAAAGCATTTTTCTCTTACGAAGGCAAGAGAATGTTTTACTGAATATAAATTGATAAAAAATCAATGTGTTCAATTCGAAGGTTATGAAGTTCTATGTCAAAAAGTAACTAGAACTTTATATGATAAAATATCTGGGAAATATGACAGAGGAGAAATTTACTGGATTTATGCAATTGATTTTTGCAATTTGCTCAGTAAAAGATGTGGACTTACGCCTGTTTATTCTGTTGAAGGGGATATAGATGTTGTTTCGTATGCAAAACATCATCCTTATACTGGTTTTTTTAGCTTTTCTTTTCTTCATGATCGTGAAATAAAACTGGTTGAAGACAAAACTGCGGATGGGTTTAGGCTTCCTGACGAAGATCTTTTTGCCAGAATAATAAAGCATATCTTGAGTTCTAACGGTTATTCAGACGACGATATTACTAGCAAACTACTAAAAACTGCAACTTCTTCTATCGAAATTGATACGACCTATAAAGCTTTTGAATGTCTTTGGACAGAAGTGAATTATAGTTTTGATATCCGCCTCTCCGATCAAAGTTTAGTGTATGAGTACAGACCTGGATATCATCCATTTAATAGTGGTTCTGATAAATATATGACAAATCCAGAATTCCGTGTTATTCGTAAACTTAAGTGACATGGGTGTCTGCTTAAAATAATGCAACGCGTAGCCTTGTTTTATCTGTCGCATCATAAAAAAGTCGTTGACTTTTGGTGTGGCAAGAAAATATATCAATATAGGGGCAGAAAAAAAACAAAAGGAAGGTTTTTATGAAGAATACAACATGTTGTTATAAATTCTTTCTGACTGTAATTGTCTTGATAATCCTTGGAATAGTCGGATATATTTCGCTCAATTTCGCCGACAAACTTTTTGAGCTAGCAAATGGTGTAAATAAAAACAATACATTTCATATACTTTTTGTGTATGTATTATTTTTGTTCTTTGTTGCTTTTGTTGTAAAAGCATTATTTGAATCTGCAAAGTATTTCTCAAAATTGGATTGTTTGAATGAAGTGGTTGATGAAAATTCAAAAGAAGAAATTGAAATTATAAAAAAATACTGCGACACATTGGTGGAGTTGTAAATATGGATTGTGCGGAAATATTAAAAACTATTAAGGAGTTGCTAAAACAAAATCCCAGGGAAATGACATCACTTGTACTCGGCATAATTCAATGTGTTCTCGCTTTTATCGCCTGCATTCTCGCATGGTTTATTCCCAAGCGGATAATGTGGGAGCAAAACTATTCAACTTTGGGAAATGAGTACCGTACCTATGATTTTGCCGTAGCGATTCAGAACATTATCGAATTCTTCGTAATCACTTGTAAATCCGATGTTGAAAAAATTGCTTATGAATACAAAAAACGATTTTTAAAAGATATGTACGGCGATAGTTTTGCTGGGCTTGTCTCATTTGATGACGAAACAATTTTGGAAAAATTACGAAATGAAAAGTCATTAGAAATAGGAAATTGCGATGTTGAAAAAACGCTTCACTACAATAAGCGCATACTGACTCAATACTTTCATGAGTTGGCTTTATGTGCAAAATCTCCGTTTATCGGCAAGCGGCGTGTTCAAAAGGATTTCACGAGTAGCGAAGCAAAAATTATGAAAATTCTTTTTTTGATGAACAAAGCCGTCGATGACAGCGATTTGCTTTATAAAGACATCTCTTGTGAGTTTAGAATGCCGGGTGCTAACAGAGGAAAAGGAATGTGCAAGGATTTGGCGTATTTGTATTCCATTTTAAAACGGAGTGGCCGATTTATGGATATAAAATAATTTGCTGTACTGGCCACAGGCTAGGCTATGGAGCCCCGCCGAAGGCGTTCCAGAGCGACCGTATGGGAGCGGCGGAATGAAGCGAAAGCGGAAGGGCGGAACAGCCGACCTGCCGCAAGGCAGGAAGCCCACAGATAATGAAGAAAACTGTTAAATTGCACTCGTAATCGGCATTGGAATCAGTTTGTAGCCGATAGCATTGAGAATTTTACAGACGGTTGTAAACGCAGGATTGCCTTCTGGAGAAAGTGCTTTGTAAAGTCCTTCTCTAGTGATTCCTGCTTCTTTTGCAGTTTTTGTCATGCCTCTTGCTCTTGCGACATCATTTATGGCTTTCAACAGTTCTTCGGGGGTGCCATCTTTTGAGACATTCTCGATATATTCTTCTCTTAGTTCTTCTGTATCAAGGTAGTTCGCAACATCAAATTTTGTGGTCTCAAGCATGTTACACCTCCTTTGCCATTTCTTTGGCTTTTTTTATATCCTCATCTTGAGTAGATTTTTCACCGCCCACAAGAAGTATGACAATTTCTTTTTCTTTGTTTGTGAAGTAGATTCGGTACCCTTTTCCAACATCAATTCTCAACTCAAAAACACTGTCCCCGACAAATTTTGAATCTCCAAAGTTGCCATTTTCAAGCCTGCCTAGCCGTCTTACTATTGCAATTTTAGCTATGTTGTCTTTTAGTTTTTTGAGCCATTTTGAGAAAAGTTTTGTCTGAAGTACCTCATACATAATTGTATTGTAAACTATAATTCACAGATTTTCAAGGGGACGCATGGAAGCCCCAAGAACGTTTCCTTGAAGTGTACCCATAAAATCCTTTTCGATTATAACAACATCTTGACATTTTGTTTCTCTCCATAGTAACATAATTTCTGAAAGAAATCTTATTATTTATGGAGCTTACTATGAAACTCACAAAATCAATCTTGCTTCTGGCATCAGCAGTGTCACTTTTTGCCTTTGCCGGCTGCAACAAAAAATCTTCTGACGGAAAGAAATCTGTCAAAATCGGAATCGCAAAAATCGTTCAGCATATTGCGCTTGATTCTGTTGAGCAGGGCGTAATCGATGTCCTCAACGAAAACGGCGTGAACGCAACTTACGACCTTCAGAACGCAAACGGCGACACAAACACTGCCGCCCAGATTGCGATGAAATACCGTGACGAGAATGTTGATGTCGCTGTCGGTATCGCAACTCCTGTCGCCCTTGCCCTTGCCAATACTCTTTCGGACATTCCCGTAGTTTTCGGAACTGTCACAGACCCTCTCGGAGCAGGCCTTGTCTCAACTTTGGAGCACGGTGAGCGAAACATCACGGGTATGAGCGATGCAATCCCGACTGAGCTTCACATCCTTCTTTTCAAGCAGATTACCGGCATCAAGACTTTGGGCTATATTTACACAAGCAACGAGGCAAACTCAGTTTCGTCTCTTGAACTCGTCAAAAAAGGATGCGCCCAGGCAGGCTTGAACCTCGTCACTCAGGCAATCACAAATTCAAGCGAAGTAAAACAGGCCGCAGAGACAATCATCAACCGTGTCGACGGCTTGTACCTCACGACTGACAACACAGTATTCAGCGCACTTTCAGCTGTCAAGGAAGTTTTTGGCGAGGCAAAAAAGCCTATTTTCTCAGGTGATGTAACTGGTGCCCAGGACGGCGGCTGTCTGATTGCCAGCGGCTTCAACTATTACAAGGCCGGCCGTGCCACAGGCGAAATCGTCCTCAAAATCCTTAACGGTGAAAAACCGGAGAACATCCCTGTCCGCTTTATGACCGACCCTTCTGACAGTGATTTGCTTTTCGACCTGGATGTGGCCAAGAACTGCGGAATCCAGATTCCAGCCGACTACCTGTCAAAAGCAAACATGATTTTTGAGAAGGGTAAACTTACAAAGAAATAATTGAACTAAAACAAAAAAAACGGCTTCCCGTTGGGAACCTGCCCCAAACATCGCAGT
>DGTW01000105.1 GCA_002393835.1 Treponema sp. UBA4326 | reverse complement strand
ATTATAAATCAAGGGGTGTCGCAAATAGTGACGCACCCTCAAAAAAATGTGATATAATCTAAAAAGAATTCTCTGGAGGTTCAACATGACCAAAAAACAGGAAAAAGTTCCACAAAGAAACACTACACATATCCTTTCGTATCTTATGAAAATCGACCAGTCAATAAAGAACGGAGAATATCCAAATGTAAAAAAACTGAATGAAAAGAACGGCTGGGACTTCAGTCGCAGTACAATCGGCAGATACATTGAAATTCTGAAAAATGATTATGACGCGCCCATAGAATATGACTTCCAGAAAAACGGCTACTATTATACCGACCCCACATTTTATTTGCAGCGTGTCATGCTGAACGAAGGAGAACTTCTGACTCTCTCGACAATTCTTCCCCTTCTTGAACAGTATAAGAATACACCACTAGAAGAATCTTATCGTAAACTCATGTCTAAACTGATTGAAATGCTTCCTGACAGTATCACAGTTGATTCGGCTCTGATCAACAACGAGGTTCATTTTATTTCTGACCCGATTACCACCTTGCAGGATGGAGTTTTTGAAAACGTACTCAAAGCAACCAAACTTCATCAGACTCTGAATATGGAGTATAAAACCGCAAGAGATTCAGATTATCAAAACCGATTGTTTGATCCTTACCATATCATCTGCCAGAAAGGAAGCTGGTATTTATTGGGATTTTCTCATCATTCGAATGCAATCAGACTTTATGCAATGCCTCGAATGCGAAACTGCGTAATCACTGAAAAAAAATTCTCAATCCCAAAAGATTTCAAACTTGAAGACCACATCGACATCCAGATGGGAGCCTGGGGAAACAGTGGGGAGCAATTCAATATTGAAATTGAATTTGTAAAAGGCCTAAAAACTTACGTTATGGAACGAACTTGGCATAAGGACCAAATAATTCGCGAAAATCCTGACGGAACAGTCTATCTTTCCTTCAAGACAAATCAGCTTGTCCAAACCGCATCCTGGATACTGTCTTTCGCAGGTGGAGCAAAAGCCTTGAATCCACCAGAATTACGGGAACAAATTAAGAAAGCTGCAGAAAGAATTTTATCTGCATAACACGCGAACGCATCTCTATCTTTCATGATGATTCTTAGCCAAAAAACTCCACCGCCGGAACAACATCAACAATCATTCCGCCATAAGAAATCTTATCCTTCTGATTAAAGGTCACAATTACCCCCTTCACTCCCGGGAACTTTTTACATGTTTCAACAAGCCCCCGCACTTCCCGCTCCTTATTTTCCCTCGACAACTCATAGCAGACCTGGACTGCATTTTCCGGCACGGATTCTTTTCCATATAAAAAATCACATTCAAAGGCGGCTTCTGAATAGTACCAGACATTTTTTGTGCGGCGACGAAGCTCTATAAAAACGGCATTTTCAAACATGCGGCCCATATCAGAATTTACCGAAAGAGTAACATTCTGAATCATTCCCGTGTCTATGCAGTAAAGCTTTTTGGGATTCATAGTCTGGGCTTTTGCAGAATAATTGAACTTTGGTACAAAGAAGAAAAGATAGCACTGCTCAAAAAATGAAAGATATTCTAGAATTGTTGCCGTCGTTTTTAGCCCCAGTTGAGCCGAAAGTTTTGAGCCGGTTACAAGATTTCCGCAGTTTGAGGCAAGATAAGACGCAAGCAGCTTTATGGAGCGCACATCCTTTAGACCATAGCGAACCACCACATCCCGCATCAAAATGTCCTCAAAAAGCCTTTTTAAAATTTCCGCCCGATTGTAAATCAGATATTCAGGAAAGCCTCCGTATGTCAAAAAATCAGAAAAAGAATCCGCATTTTTTTCACATTTTTTCAGCAGGCAGAATTCCTCAAAATTGAATGGAAAAAGCTCATAATCAAGATGACGACCAGTAAGACGGCTTCCTAACTCAGAGCTTAAAAGAGAAGCGTTTGAGCCTGTCACCGTAACAAGATTATTTTTTCTCAGCTGGGCATTTACAAAAACTTCCCAGCCTTCCACAACCTGAATCTCATCAAAATAAACCGACTTTGAGCCGTCATTTTCCTTTTGAAAACGCTCTATAGCTTCCTCAAGCAGGGGAAAATCTTCCGCAGAAAATCCATATAAAGCAGGATCGTCAAAATTCAGATAGAAAGCATTCTTCCCGCTTTTCAAAAAATCCTGATTAACCAAAGTACTTTTGCCCGACCGGCGGATTCCCGTTATGATTCGGGCAAATTCAGGCAAGGCAGAATCTATATCTGAAGAAACACGAGGCACTGAGAAGTTTTTTTCAGCTTCTTCAATTTCTTTCACTTGCCGGGCAGAAGTATTTAGGATTAATTCTATGTCTATCATAACTTTATTATAGTTTATAGTACCACTAAAAGCAAGCATTTAGTACAACTAAACACTACCTTATATTTTTGTTAAATACATTCTTTTACTGCCACCAAATACTCTTAAAATTTCCTCTACTGCCCTCTCTCAGTTCCAGCATAACCCTTGCTTATATCGCTTTGCGTCGTTTGCAGGATTGGCAATTATTTAATTCAGCGTCAATGACACTGCCGCTACCCATCGACTTCCTCTGCGTTCAAAAATCGTAATATTATCCATCGGAAAATCTTCAACCAGCTTCAGTTCATTCATCACCTGCAGAGCCTCTGTCATTACACCTGCCGGAATATCACGGTTAGCAACAGTTCCATGCGGCTTGAAAGGTCTCTGGGCCTTCTTTGTACATCCCGGGCAGGCATTCAAAACCGCCTTAACAGTTTCATCCCTCAAACGCGTCCACTTATCACCTGCTACAACATTTGCAAAAAG
>DGTW01000062.1 GCA_002393835.1 Treponema sp. UBA4326 | reverse complement strand
TCTTTATTCTAAAAAGGAATCATGCTGATTAATGTTCCCAGGACTCGGATTGCGTAGGAAATCAACACTGAGAAAATCACAACGGTAATAAATGAAGTGACGAGAGCCTTTACGAAAGAAATTGACTGATTTCTGAAAACAAGAGCCGCAATACGAAAAACTATTGGCGAAATAGCCCTGTCCACAGCCGTCCAGATTGTGTAGCTGGACTGACCGTCACCAACAATAAGATAGGCAACAAGACGAATCAAGATGATAATGGCAATAAAGCCCAGAAGTGAAGTAAGTATATTTCCAAGGAGCATAACCAGCATTGCAAGTATCGTTGAAAACCTGAAACCAGAGCCGCTGGCAAGGCTGTTAAAGAAAGCCTGCAAAGCCATGAGCACGCAAAGAGCGACCGCAGGCGTAAAATCAAAGGAAGAAAAGCGCAAAAAGCGGAGGCGGCGGAAAAGGTTTAGGTAAGGGTCACACATCTGTGCCAAAAACTGACCGAATCGTGAGTATTCTGCCCCCGGAAACCAGGAAAGCATGACCCGGATAAAACAGAGAAGGGCATAAATTGATGCGACTGAAGCCAAAACTGAAAAAATATTCATACTGTAAATATAACGGTTTATTGCCAAAAAGACAAAACTTTTTTGCCCTAAAAATGCAATATAATACGGAAGCCCTGTTAAATGGTCCAGACATCTTTGACAAGGGGAAGGCCTTTTAAATCATCCAGGAATTCCTTTGTCGCTGGAGCCTGAAGCTGATTTGATGCCTTTACGATGTAAGTGTCTGTCGGCGTGTCTATGTGGAAATAAATCGAACATGTTCCGTTCACGCCGAAAAGATATTCCTTGAGATTGAAAATCTTTCTTTCGTCGGCAAAATTTCCGTCAAGCTGAATGTGAACTTCTTCAATGGCCTTTTCCTGCAAAACTTTCGGATCAGCAATCTCATCAACAATCATGCTGGGCTGTTCCCGGCTGGAATCAATTTTGCCTTTGAAAGCGTAAATCTTGTCGTTTTCAATCTTATCTTTGAGTAAAGCCCATGTCTTCGGAAAGAAGGTCAGGTCAAAGGAGCCGTTATAATCCTGCAATTTTGCAAATGCCATTTGGTCGCCTTTCTTTGTGTTGATTTGCCTTAGCTCCATGAGCATTCCCACAGCAGTGTGAACTCTTCCGGCATTCTTTACTTTCCAGGCATTTCCGCCGTTTGCAGCCAGCAGAGCATCTTTTTCGGCCTTGTCATCTTTTGCAACACGGTCGATGTTGAGGGAATTCACGCTCGCCTTTTCGTAAGCCTTTCTGTAATCGTCAAGTGGATGACCAGAGACATAGCAGCCTATGAGTTCTTTTTCCATGTTGAGTTTTTCGAGGCTTGAGCAGTCTTCAACTTTTTCAAAAATAAAGTCTGCATATTCTTTTTCGTCTGTATCGCCAAAGAGAGAAAGTTGACCGTCATCAGCACCAAAGGCAATTTTTTCGGCATAGGCATAGGCACGATCGAGATTCGCAATCAAAGTCGGGCGGTTCTGGTCAAGGTTGTCAAAGCCACCGCATTTTATGAGGACTTCAACAGCCTTTTTGTTGATTGCAGTCGCGCGGCCAGCTTTTCCTTCTTCCTCACCATGCTCTTCGCCAGGGATTTCCTTTACCTTGATGACACGAATCAAGAAGTCCATGAAATCTTTGTAAGGACCGTTCTGCTCCCGCTCATAAACGATAGCCCGGGCTGCCCTGTCTCCCATTCCCTTGATTCCCTTGAAACCGAAGACGATGTGGCCGTCAACGACGTCAAAGATTGAGTCAGAGCGATTTACGTCTGGCGGATCAACCGGAACTCCGATTCTTCTGGCCTCTGCAATGTAAGCCGGAAGTCCGTCGGTTGAGGTAATTTCGTTGGTAAGGTTTGCCGCCATAAACTCAGCGGGCTTGTTAGCCTTTAGCCAGCCTGTGCGGTAAGCGAGGACTGAATAGGCCGCCGCATGAGACTTATTGAAACCGTAGCCTGCAAAGGGAATCATGATTTCGAAAATTTCATCGGCATGTTCTTTTGTAAAGCCCTGTTTGATAGCACCTTCTTCAAATTCAACTTTTTTGCCCATCATAACTTCAGGCTTCTTTTTTCCCATGGCTCGGCGCAACATGTCAGCTCCACCAAGAGAGAAGCCCGCAATCTTCTGGGAAACCTGCATAATCTGTTCCTGATAGACCATAACGCCGTAAGTTTCCTTCAGGATTGGCTCCAGACAGGGGTCAGGATAGTGAATGGTTTCCGGCTTCCATTTTCCGTCGATGTAGTTGGGAATGTAATCCATAGGGCCTGGTCTGTAAAGGGCGTTCAAAGCGACCAAATCTTCAAGTTTTTCTGGCTTGAACTGACGCAAAATCTTCTGCATGCCGGGAGACTCAAACTGGAATACGGCGGCAGAGTCGCCTCGCTTAAAGAGCTCGAAGGTCTTTGGGTCGGTCTCACTGACCTTAGCGCAGACAAAATCAGGCTCACCGGGCTTTTTGTGCTTGTTGATGATATTTTC
>DGTW01000070.1:11260-11941 GCA_002393835.1 Treponema sp. UBA4326 | reverse complement strand
AGAGAAAGCGGAAGGTCAGCATCCGTAATTTTTTCAAGCGCAAAATCCCGCTCTCCAATTTCTGCCGTTTTCTTATCCGCCACAGTAACATTTTCTGCAACAGGCAAAACAGAATTTTCAGAGCCAAGCGAAAAACCGTGCTTTTTAGCAAGCAATTTCAAAAGCGCAAGTTCCTCAGATTCAGAAAGTCCGCCCAAAGGCATCGAATTTTCAACAGGCGCAGAAACGGCGCGAGAAGGTTTCGTATCAAGAGATTTTTTTTCAGAGGATTTTTTAGTAACAGGTGAGATGCCGTCGCGCACCCATTCCCAGGCAAGCCGTTCAGCCGCCTTTCTGTCAGAAGTCCGTGAACTGCGGTCGCAAACAATCAGTCCGCTTGCCATATCCACCAGCCGGATTCTGTAGTAACCGCACCTGCCTTTCGTAATGTAAAAAGGACGCATGAAACCTCCTCGATGGTTCTAACCATCAAGACTACCCAACCCCTTTTGGTGTAATTCTTGGGGTAATTTTTGGTGTAGTCTCAGTTTCAGGCGTCCTTTCAAACTAAAAGGCAAACCTAAAATAATAAACTTACAGTGTTAAAAATCTTTTAATTCCTTATATTTTAAGAAATTAAAAGGCTGGTACAAGATTTTGCGCCAGCCAATAATCTATGGGCCGTCTTGGATTTGAACCAAG
>DGTW01000070.1:587-11184 GCA_002393835.1 Treponema sp. UBA4326 | reverse complement strand
CTAACCGCTGAGCTAATGGCCCGAAGTGGATTATATATTATCAGAAAATATCGGTGTTGGTCAAGATGACAGTGTATAGTAAATCGTAGAAAATGCTATAAATTGATTTGGGGAATGGGTCGCCTTGCCCCAAACGCCTTCCCTACACCAGTTCTTTCCCCAGTATCTTTTACTTAAAAACAGTGTATTCGTCGTCGATTTCGGCGTTGATGTTGTCTTCAGGGTTGGCTTCGACCTCATTGAAGGGGCTTTCACAGCCTTTCATGCAATTTTCTGACAATTCGGCATATTCCGGGAAGTTTTCTGCAATTTTTTTGATTTCTCCGGCGGCAAGAAGGGAATATGCGTGAGCGCCTTCAGGGCGGAGGTGGCTGTTGTCATTCCGGCCTTCCGGGAAGTTTTCATAAAGGCCTGAGTCAAAGTTCATGTAAAAACGGCGGGATGCGGCAAATCCTTCCTTTTCAAGGAGCTTCATTGTCAGGCTCGTCATATCAATGCAAGGGACATTCTCAGCCTTTGCACATTCAATGATTGCAGCAGGATATTGACCGTGAGAATTCACAGGTTTTGCTCCGGGATTTTCGCTGTCGAACATACGTCGGGCCATTGGTGTCAAAAGGACAGGAAGAAGGCCCTTTGAGCGCAGTTCGCGGACGAAATACGAAAGATTCTTTCGGAAAGAGCCTCCTGCTTCCGGGCTTGTGTGGCGGGTGGGGTCGTCCTTCTCATCATTGTGGGCGAACTGAATCAGGGCAAAATCACCCTTTTTTGCTTCGGCCATGACACGCACAAACCGTCCCTCGTCAATGAAAGACTTAGTGCTGCGGCCGTTTCGGGCGAAATCAAGCCAGACTGTTTCTACAGGGAAAAAGCGGGCAAGCTCCTGCACCCAGCCAGTCTGAGGAAAGGTCGAAAAATCATTGTACTGCATAATACTGTCGCCAAGACATAAAATTCGCATAAAAACTCCATCAAAAAGACCGGCAAGGAGGCCGGTTTTTAGCAAAGAGAGAAAATTCTGTTTGCCGCAAGGTGAACAGAATTTTCTCGAACGAACATGAATTACTCCACTGTTACTGATTTTGCAAGGTTTCTCGGTTTATCCGGATCATTGCCACGGAGAATCGAGCAGTAATAAGCGAAAAGCTGGGCCGGGATAATCGAAAGCATTGAGGCAAGGGCCGGATTTGTGTCCGGAATCGTGATTACCGAGTCACAGCAATTGTTGAAGGCGCCTTTTTTGTCCAGGGTGATTGCCATTGTTACGGCCCCACGGCTCTTGACCTCGACGATGTTTGAGGCAAGTTTTTCGTAAAGCTCTGGCTCCGTTGCGATTGCGACAACGAGAGTGTCCTTGTCAATCAGGGCAATCGGGCCGTGCTTAAGCTCGCCAGCCGCAAAAGCCTCGCAGTGCATGTAGCTGACTTCCTTAAGCTTAAGGGCGCTTTCAAGGGAGGAAGCTGAGTCGAACAGGCGGCCAATATAGAAAATCTTTGATTTATTGAACTGCTGGCTTGCGAACTTCTGGATTTCAGCCTGGTTATCGACGATTTTCTGTGCTTTTTCCGGGATTGTGGCAATCTCAGAAAGAAGTTCTTTGTAATTTTCGGCTGAAATGATTCCCCTTTCCTTACCCATTTTGATTGCAAGAAGATAGAGGCACATGAGCTGAGTCGTGTAAGCCTTGGTTGAGGCAACGGCAATTTCCGGGCCTGCCCAGGTGTAAATTACTTCATCAGCTTCCCGGCTTACGGTTGAGCCTACGCAGTTAGTGATGGCGATTACTTTGGCTCCGGCCTCTTTTGCAAGGCGCAGGGCTGCCAGGGTATCCGCTGTCTCACCAGACTGAGAGATTACGATGAAAATGTCATTTTTATTGAGAATCGGATTTCGGTAGCGGAATTCTGAGGCGACATCGACTGTAACCGGGATGCGGGCAAACTTTTCGAAGGCATATTTTGCGACGACTCCGGCATGATAAGCCGTTCCACAGGCAGTGATTACGATTCGGCCGGCTTCCTTCCAGTCCTGACCAAAATCAACCTCGTCAAACTGAATATCTGAAGGCACTTCACCCTCAAAAACAAGACGGGGACGAAGGGTGTCAGTAAAGGCTTTTGGCTGCTCATGGATTTCCTTGAGCATAAAGTGGGCATAACCGCCCTTTTCAGCGCTTGCCATATCCCACTCGACATGAGAAGGCTCGCGAACAAGTTTGTTGCCTTCTCCATCGAAAAGGTCAACATGGTCATTGTAAAGGACAGCCAGCTCATTCTGGTTGAGATAGTAGACATCACGGGTGTATTCAAGGACAGCCGGAACATCAGAAGCGATGAAATTCTCACCCTTACCAAGACCAACAATAAGTGGACTTTCCTTTCGGGCCGCAATCAGCCTGTCAGGGAATTTCGTGCAGAGGACACCAAGGGCATAGCTTCCTTCGAGGCGATGGAGGGTTTCAAGAACAGCCTTGAAGATTTCGCCTGTTTTTTCGTAGAAGTAGTTGATTAAATGTGCGATAACCTCAGTATCAGTCTGGCTCTTAAAAACGACGCCCTGATCCTGAAGCCAGGCCTTAAGCTTGGCATAGTTTTCGATGATTCCGTTGTGAACCACGGCAATCGTTCCGCTTACATTTGTGTGGGGATGAGAATTGAGGTCGCTCGGCTCACCGTGGGTTGCCCAGCGAGTGTGTCCGATACCGACATTTCCCTTTACGATGGAACCTGTTTTTTCGATAAGCTCAGTCAGGCGCTTTTCAGCCTCTTCATCGCTCATGTTCTGAGAAGCTTTTACAACCTGATCTGTAATTTTCTCAACGAGGAATTTAAGTGCTCCCTTTGATTTTCGTACAAGGATTTCATCAGAATCTTCTGACAAAACTGCAACGCCAGCCGAGTCATAGCCCCTGTATTCAAGCTTTTTTAGACCGTTAATAAGAACAGGGGTTGCCTGCTTTGAGCCAACATAACCAACAATTCCACACATAAATTTTTCCTTTTAAAATAAGTAAATCATTATACAATTTTCTTTAAAAAAAGAATACCCATGCAAAATCGCATGGGTAAAAGAACTTTTATTTATGCATTTTTTTTAAACTATTGCGTCCAAAACCTTGACTACATCAATATCGTAAAGGTTGGGCTTTGACTCAAGTTCCTGAATTGCCGTTTCCTTATCCATAATCTGCTTATAGTTTCGGCGGCTGATAAGCGAATTGTAACTTTCGGCAACATGGATAAGCCGGGCAATTTGCGGAATATCTGGGCCTGTAATTCCAAGATAACCGCTTCCGTCAGTGTTCTCATGGTGATAAAGGGCAGCCTCTTTGAAAATCTGCCAGTATTTTCGTGGAACGAAGCCGAGATATTCCTCATAGTGATTAATATGATCACGAAGCTGGACTCTCTGCTCATCGGTAAGGCTCTCCGCCTCCAAAATTTCTTCCGGAACTGAAAGGAAGCCTGCGTCATAAACCATTGCGGCTGCAAAGTAAATCATTGAAGAATTCTGATTGAGGCCTAATTGCATGGCAAGTTTATACACAAGCTCGCTTACATTCTTTGAGTTGTTTTTTCGTTTCGTAACGGCATCTATTTCTGAACCGAGTTTTTCACAATCAATTACAAGCTGCTTTAGCTCGGCCTTTTCATCATCATTCATTTCTGGAGCAGGAAGAGCGTCAACGCCCCAGCGAGAGCTTCCGGCTGACTTTAATCCCATTCCATTAAAATCTGTTACGCCACCCAGAAGAAGCTGGTTGTTTGTCTGCTGCATTCCGGCGATAAGTTTAAGGGTTGAGTCAAGCTGCTCAGCCTGTATTGCCGATGCCCGGGCAGAAGCCTTCATGGCAAGGAAGACAAGAAGGAAAACAACCAAGAAGATGATTCCGGCTCCGATAGCGATAATCCAAACCGTTTTGCTAGACCTTTTGTCCATAGTGTCGAGGGTTGTCGTCATTGTGTCGGTAACACCCTGAATCAAAGACGTATTCTGCTCTGACATTTTTGAAACAATGCTCTCGGTGCTTTCATTCATTTTGTCAGAGAAAGTCTCAAGCATTTTTTTGTTGCTTTCCTGAGTGCTGGCCGTGATGTTTTCAACCATTTCCTGCTGCTGAGCCTGCTGTTTTGCAGAAATATCCTGAAGCATTTCCCGGTTTTTTGCATCCCGGGCGGCATCTTTTATGTCAGCCTGCTGCTGCTGAATCATACGAATAAACTTCTGGATTTGCGGCTCATCATTAATTTTAGGATAGGTCTGTAAATTCATGACTACATCATTGAAGAGCGTGTAATCCTTTGTTTTTGTCATTTTTTCGAGCAACTTGGTGTAAATCTGAGTTGCAAGAAGATAGACATTGCCGGGGACTTCATCTCTTTCAGAAAGTTTAAGGGCTGCGTTTATGGTTTTAAAAGCATCTTCGTACTTCATCTCGGAATACTGGTCATCAGCTTTCTGAAGGAAGCGCTTTGTCAAATCTGCCGTAGCCGATTGAGCAAGAATAAGTCCTGCCGAAAAAAAGCAAAGAAGGACAAACAAGAAAGATTTTTTTGTAATGTTTTTATTTAATAACATTTCCAACTCCAATTGCAAATGTGATTTTTGTTCTGTTTTCAACTCCATCCGAATTTTTCATAAGAAGAAGGTTCTGTGCCCCCAGCTCAACTCCAACCTTAGTTTTGTCATTGACAGCCATAGGAAGCAGGATAGAACCTCCAAATTCCATAGCCGTCTTAATTTCTTCGTATGCAAGATGACCTAAATCATAGTCATAGAAAAGACGCAGTTGGGCCTCGCCAAGATTCATATTGTCCAGGGCAATACCAACCACCGGTGAAATAAAAGTGTCCGTCGTGCCAGTTCTGTCCTTATCGTTTGAAGCCAGCATGTGAGCCGAAAGACCAGCACGGAAGAAGAGATGCTTGCTCAAATCAGCAAAGGCAAATTCTGGAACCACCCGCCCTGAAATGAAGAATTCCTGAGGCTTTTCTTCTTTTTCGCCAGAAGCAGCCCCCTTTTCCCTTTCGATTCCGCCTGCCGTTGAGAATGTGACAATGTGGGCATCGGCAAAGAGATCGGCACCGAAAATAAAGCGTTCTGAAGGACGGAAAAGATTGGCTCCAAGAGCAAGGCCATATTTTAAGCTTGAATAATCAGGGTCTGAAATTTTCTGATAAACGAAGTCAGCGAGGCCAAGTTTGACCGTCCAAATCCATGAAGAAAATGAAGCGTGCTGTTCGTTAACATAGACTTCCTGACCTGAGGCCGTGTTGACCACCTGATAGTTTCCACGATTGGCAAGCTGTTGCTTTGATTTCGCATTTCTTGCCGCAATACGCTCTTCTTCGAGACGACGGCGATTTTCTGCCGCCTGATTTGCCGCCTGCTGATTTAGGATTGCCTTGTCTATATAAGAGTACAACTCAACGGCATCAAAGTTTTCGATATTATTGTCAATGACTGCAAGCGATGTCTGACGGGCAAATTCAAGATTGTCAGTGATGATGAGCTGACGGGTCTTTTTGAGCGTGTAATTTTCTATCATCGGATAATAGGGCGATGATTTGTTCTCAGAAAGAATCTTGGAAATGGAATCTGAAGACCGAGAGGCAATGGCCATATCAATCCTCTTGTAAGTGTCACTGATTTCTTCGGAAACCTGGGCTGAAGCTACAGACATGGATACAGCACAAGCGAGAAGCGCCAGCAATCTGAAAGATTTTTTTAGTATACTCACTATATCGTTCCTCTTATATAGACCTTCATTTTACCAAACAAAAAGCTATTCCGCAACTAATGATTAGCAGGACAGTGTGGGAAAAATTTTATTTCCCCACGCAAAAATTCGCAAATATAGACGCAAGAACATCATCGGGGGTAACATCTCCGGTGACTTCTCCCAGCGAGTCCAAAGAATCCTCCAAATCCTGAACGACCGCATCCAAAGCATATTCTTCCGTAAGGCTAAGGGCATGACGAACGCTTTCAAGAGCCTTTTCGACGGCAAGTTTCTGCCGCTCGGAACCAAGTCCAGCTGAGGAACGGTCAGAACTTTCCGCAAGCGAAAGTGCTTTTCTTACGGCCTCGCTCAAATTTCCCAGCCCCATTCCTTTTTTTGCCGAAATGCTCACCTGGGGAATGGACAGGCTTGAATCAGGAAGGCTTGTCTTTCCGGCATTTTGGCCGTTTCCTTCCACAGCATCACATTTATTCCAGACCAATATCAGAGGAATTTTTCCATGCTCCCGGATAAAAGAGCGGTCCTCTTCATTAAGTCCTGATTTTGAATCTACGAGATAAAGAATTAAGTCAGCTTCTTCGCTCAGGTCCTTTGTCCTCTCAACGCCGACAGCCTCAATCATGTCGCTGGTCTCACGCAGGCCGGCCGTGTCAAAAAGACGGGCCGGAATCCCGGAAAAATCAATCCAGCTTTCGATAAAGTCTCGGGTGGTTCCCTCAATGTCGCTGACAATAGCCCTGTCCTCTTTTAAGAGGGCGTTGAAGAGGGAAGATTTTCCGGCATTGGTTCTTCCGCACAAAACGACCCTAGCCCCATTCTGATAGATTTTCTCGCTCTTCCATGAGGCGGCCAGCTCAGAAAGTCTTTCCTCTGCCTTTTTAAGTTCCGAAGAATCAAATGAATCCGCAATCGTCTCCTCATCCTCAGGGTACTCAATCTCAACCTCAATGGCAGCAAGGGTGTCGACAATATGTTTTTTTACGCCGTCTATGGCCTCATAGAGATTTCCCGAAAGGCGACCGACAGCCTTGTTTTGGCTGACATCAGTTTTTGAATCAATAATTTCCCTTACGGCCTCGGCCTTGGTCAAGTCAGTCTTTCCATTGATGTAGGCACGGAAAGTAAATTCCCCCTTCTCTGCCGCACGAAAACCACTGCTTAATAGAAGATTATACACCGACTGAACGACATGAACTCCGCCATGACAGGAAATTTCAACCATGTCCTCGCCAGTAAAAGACTTCGGTCCACGGAAAACCGAGACCAAGACTTCATCAATTTTACAGTTAGGAATTAGGAGTGAGGAGTTAGAAGTTTTATCGCTTTCACCACTCCTAACTCCTAACTTCTCACTCCTAACTTCTTGTATCCAGCCGTAGACAATCGTGTTTCCTGGGGCCTCAAGAAGGGCTTTTGGTCTCGAAAAGACCTTTGAGAGAAGTTCAATGCTGTTTTTTCCCGAACAACGGACGATTCCAAGCGCACTTGGAGCCAAAGCCGTGGCAATGGCCGCAATCGGTTCTTCGGGTGTATATTTCAAATTCGTCATGATTCGCTGTAAGCCTGCCAGAGTTTTTTGATATCACCCAGCTTGGGAAAGCCGCTTTTTTCCTGATGACGGTCTTCCTGCTCTCGGATAGAATCCCATGCCGCAGTGTCAGCAGGTTTTTGTGTCGTGCGGGTTTCCTTGCCGCCGTCCATCAAAAGCGGGTCAGTTTTTGAGCCGCCCGAGAGAGCGGGCTTTCTGTATTTGGCATCAGCCTCATAAGAAGGGCCCGGGTATTTGCTGTCGCCTACATCCGGTGAAATATCATCATAGCGGCAAACTCCGTTCCAGTACATGTAGCCCCTGTTTACGCTGTCACGCACGCCATAGACCTGCTGGGTCACATAATTTTTGCTATACCAGGTGCGGTCATAGCTCACATTCAGGTAAAAGGCCTGAACCCATGGGCGGATAATCAGCTTGTTGCGGCCGATGACGGTATTTCTATATGTTCCGTAGTAGTAGACACGGTAAGGCCTCTCGCTTGCAGGCGAATAAGTGAGGAAGGATTGCTCAAAGTGGCTTGGGTAGAACATTGGGCAAACCACGTCCACATATTCAGCCAGCAATTCCACATCCTGACCGGTCCTTGTGCCTGAACGGTACCAGCCGTTTGCTCCGTAAATGTCGATTCCTATTGGTGCGTCAATGTTTGCGCGGGCATAGCGCAGGAAGGAAACCAGGGCACTTTCCTTATCCATGCCCTCACTTCGCCAGCGGAACTGAGCGTTGGCCATGTTTTTTCCGTCGGTGGGGAAGCGGATATAGTCAAACTGAATCTCATCGAATCCCCGCTCAATCAGCTCCTGGGCAATGTGAACGTTGTATTCCCAAACTTCAGGAGAATAAGGGTCAACCCAGTTCTCATCATAATAGAGGGTTTTGGTCTCGCCAGTCTCGTTTCCAGACTCATCCGTGACCTTTTCGTAGCCGGAAATTCCAAGCCAGGGCCGGTTCAAAGCCTTGTCCCAGACCGCATACTGCTTCTTTCCATAGCCAGCGAGATTTTTGTCCTTGAAGGTGACGATTCTTGCGATCAGGTAAATGCCCTGCTCCTTCATCATTGGAACGAAAGTATCAAGGTCTATTCTGTATTTTGAGACATATCCCTTTTCCTGAATGAGGGGGTCTTTTGCCTCAAAACGAATCAGTCCGTAGTCGTCCTTCATATCAATGACCATCGCATCAAGCTTGTTATCCTTGATGATTTTCTTGTACTGCTCGATGCCGGATTTTGTCATCAGCTTGTGAGCCTGAACATAAATCGCCTTTCGATCAAGGGCTTTTTCGGCATACTTGTTGTTCACGTCATCAGGATACAAAAGCCAGAGTTCTCCCAAAGTGAGGCCGGCTTTTTTCTCACCGGCGGCATTTGGAATCCATGCTGAATAGAGGGTGTCATTTTTCCCGAGGGCAGAAAAAGAGTCTTTCCATGCTGTGTATTCGGGGGGAACAAAGTCACTGCTCTTCGTCGCTGGATTATAGGCCGCAATTTCGCCAGGGTGAGTATACAAAAGTTTCGTTCCGTCCCAGAAAAGGGCATCGATTGTCTCTACAGGCTCTTTTCCGGCGTACAAAAGCTCGCCCCGCTCAGATTCCCAGTCAAAGCGGTAGATTCTTGGAAGATAAGACTGAGAAACAAAAATTTCAGTCACAGGGAAGCCGTTCGCATCAGAAAAAACCACTGGAAGGATGTCGGCAATCTCGTCCGGGTAAGACTGAGTTTTCATATTCTCAAAGCCGCCGTTGCAGTCTTTCCAGGCGGGCTTGGTAGCGGTCGGCATACAGTAAGAAAAGCCAAAAATCGTGTGGGCCATGAAAACAACAAGGTTGGTCTCAGGCGGAACAGCAGGAAGGGTACTTCCGTCATCTTTTTGAATGGCCGGGCGACCACTGCCAATTTTATTCATGTCACAGACAGCCACGGCCTTGATTCCCGAAGTGCTTGTGGAAGTCGAGCCTATTGATTTCCAGCTTAGTCCGCCGTCGTAGGTGATGTAGACATAATCTTTCGTCGCCGTGACAAGGATATTAGGCTTAGTCGGGTGAACAGAAAGGTCTTTCAGCTGGGCCGGCTGCTTTAAAAAGCTGGTGGATGTGCCGTCATACTGTTTTATGGTAAGGAAGGGAAGACCGTCATTCCTGAATTCAAAAACAGACAAATCAGAAGAAGTGAGGATGCCTTGGGTCGTAAGGAAATACCATTGTATCTTTCGGGAATTCTTATCCTCAACGCGAAGAATTTTGGAGACTTTTCCGCCCTGCCAGAGAGGAATGGCCGTTTTTCCGGCATTGATTTTGTAAAGGCCAGATTCGCTTCCGGCGAGAATATATCCCGATGAAACTTCCGCAGAAGATTCGGCAGTGGCAGCCGGCAATTTATAAATCGAGTTATCCTCTGTCTGAGCCGTCGCTATGCAAGATGTAAGAGAAATTAATAACCAAAATGAAAATAGTATGCGCATATCTTAAATATCGGAAATTTTCCCCCGCGAATTCACAAAATCATCACTTGAATTCACAGTTTTTTTTTAGGATAATATAGGCATGAAGAAAACAGACAAAAAAAATGCGGCTCCGTCAAAGAACGAAAAAAAATCAAGCAAAAAAATCATCATAGGGGTCGTTTCGGCACTGGTCATTTTCCTGGCCCTGCTATCGGCAATAATTTTCATTCCCTCGAATAAATTCACGGTTGTCTTCTATAAAATTGATGATGCCCAGCGAAAGGGAATAAGCGAGGCAATCACCAGTCTTGCAGCCGAAAAAAAGATTTCCGTTTCATTCCTTCAGTACGATTCAGAAAAGTCCCTCAAGGAACAGCTTCCGCTCACTTCCAAGCCTTCCCTCGTCATTACAAAATCCGGTTTTGCGGTAAAAGATGCCGTAGAAAAGGCTTCGTCTCTGGCTGGCATCGAAAACGATGTTTCTCAGGGCATGACATCATCAATGCGAAACGCAATCATGCAAAAAGAAGGAAAAATCGCCGCCCTTCCAATCCTTTCAAGCCACATCGAGACCGACATTGACCTCATGGAATTCCGGGAATCCAGCACCAAGCAGATTAACACATGGAAAGATGTGGAAAAATTCATAAGGGAACAAAAACGCAAAAAGGAAGCCCCGGTAATTTTCGCAGGCGGCAACCCGGATTTCTTTCTTGATTTTATGGGAGCTTTTGCAGAATCTCTTGATGGCGTGGATTCATACAAAGACTGTACGAAAATACTTAGCGAAAACGAAAAGAATTTCAATGCCGTAAGGGTCGCAAAAAAGCTCTGTGACGAGCCTGACTCTCCGCTGGCTGA
>DGTW01000070.1:0-548 GCA_002393835.1 Treponema sp. UBA4326 | reverse complement strand
CTCCGCTGGCCACAAGCCTTAAGCTGCTAAAATCATGGTACAAGCAGGGGCTAATTCATCAGGGCGTTTTCTCATTTCAGGCAAACGATGTGGAGGCCTTTGCCGCAAGCAGGCTGGCAAGCGTAACATTTATGTCACTGGAAAGCCACCGCACCATTGCTCCAAAAACCATTTCCCGCTTTACATCTGTCTATTTTCCGTCAGAGCATGGCGCAAATTCAAGGATTTTCACTGGCAACACCTACTATGCCGTCCCCATGAAAAAATCTGTCAAGGCAAATGAGATTTTAACGGGGCTGCTCTCGGTCAAAGTCCAGGAAGACATGAGCCGCTCAACTGGAATTGCCCCGGTCTTAGCCCAGTGCCACACGCCGGACAAACAGGCCGACGATGCCCGCTTCTGGATAGCTGCCACAAATTCTCCCCTTCCCGGCTTAAGCAACGAAATTTACCTGACAAAATCTCAAAAATCATCCCTCGCCGCAGAAATTGCAAGCCGAATCCGAAATTAGTTTTTTGCGCGACATAATCCGGCTGCCGCCCTTCCG
>DGTW01000138.1 GCA_002393835.1 Treponema sp. UBA4326 | reverse complement strand
CCCTCGCCCCAGCCCAAAATCGTGTCTATAATCTGATCTTCGCTCTGCTCCTTGATTTCACGGCCGCAGTTGGGACAGTGGGCGTGGCCGATTCTGGCAAAAAGAAGGCGGTAATAATCGTAAATCTCGGTGACAGTACCCACAGTTGAGCGGGGATTATTGTGAGTCGTTTTTTGTTCGATGGAAATTGCCGGGGAAAGGCCTTCGATTAAATCAACATCGGGCTTATCCATGCTGCCCAAAAACTGCCTTGCGTATGAAGAAAGGCTCTCCATGTAACGCCGCTGACCCTCAGCAAAAAGAGTGTCAAAGGCAAGGGAAGACTTTCCTGAGCCAGAAAGACCTGAAATGACAACCAGCTTGTTGCGGGGAATCTCAACGGAGATATTCTTAAGATTGTGTTCCCGGGCGCCCTGAATGACGATTTTCTCGCCCTGAACGGAATGAATGTTTTTATTATCGATTATATTACTCACGCCGACATTATAGCGAAAAGAAGGGGAAATTGAAAGTTGAAAATAAAGAAAAGAAAAAACGGCAAAATGTGCAATTAATGCGCTTTAAAAGTATCTAAAATGTGCAATTAATGCGTTTCAAAATTGCCTAAAATATGCAATTAATACAATTCAAAACCTTGAAAAATGAGCAATTAATGTATAAAATAACCCTGTAAAATGTGCAATTAATAGGCAAAATAAGTACCTAAATTGTGCAATTTATAGGCAAAATAAGTGCCTAAATTGTGCAATTAATGCCTGAGAAAACTATCCAAAAGGTGCAATTAATGAAAAGACTTCAAATTTCTGAGCTGGTGCGCTGGCTAAACAAAGCAAACCGCAAGCCGCTGCTTGTCTGGGGTGCAAGGCAGATTGGAAAAAGCTATCTCGTAAAAGACCTTTTCGCAGAGGAATACTTTCCAAACAGCCATATCTACATTGATTTCAGACTTGAAGCCAAAATCCGCGATTTCTGCATGAAAACCGTCAATCCTGCTGAAATCATGGAATTCATATCAATCGAAAAGAACAAAAAAATCACAGAGGACACGCTTTTAATCTTCGATGAAATTCAGGAGTGTCCTTCAATAATCACTTCTCTCAAATATTTCTGTCAGGATTTCAGAAAGCAGCCGGTAATAGCGACAGGCTCAATGGTCAGAATCAAAATCAAACGCATTACGCACAAGCGGGGAAGCGAATCCAAAGAAGAATTTCTGTTCCCGGTCGGAAAAATCGACCAGCTCAACATGCATCCAATGACTTTCGACGAGTTCTTAATCAATTACAATGAACCGCTCTACAACAAAATCGTCGAGGCCTACAGAAACAGGCGGCCAATCGACGGTGAAGGCAGGGGAAACACATATCATCTTCTTGCGATGGAAGCCCTTCACAAGTACCTTATGATAGGCTCAATGCCCGAGGCGATACAAACCTACATTGACACGGAAAGTTTCTTTGAGTCGCGGGAAGTCCTCAAAAACCTGTATGACAACTATCTTTCAGACATGGAACTTTATCAGGCAAGCCCGGAATCAATCGTGCGCACAAAAAAAATCTTCTCGAACATCTATTCTGAGCTGAACAAGGAAAACAAGAATTTCAAAAGCTCACTGATTGAGGAAAAATCAAAGACACGCGACATGAAGACCCCGATTGACTGGCTCACAATGGCAGGCATAGTTCATCAGTCTTTCGAGCTGAAAGAAAAAGTCACGGCTCCGCTGATTTGTCCGAACGAGTCAAATTTCAGGCTTTATCTCTGCGACACAGGAATGTTCATCTACCAGAGCGGAATCAATGCAAGCACATTTCTTTCTAAGGAAGGAAGGAACACGCTTTCAGGAATTTTCTTTGAGAACTACATCGCAAACGAAATGACGGCAAGAGGTCTCAAACTTTTCTACTGGAAGGGCAAGAATTCCGCCGAACTGGAGTTTTTCATCGAATACAACGGAAATGCAATCGCAGTCGATGTTAAAAAAGGCAGGAAAGGCTTGAAATCGCTCGAAAAATACCGAAACCTAAATAAAAAGCATTTGGCGGTAAAAATCTCCGAAAACAATTACGGCTACGATTCAGAACAAAAACTGCTGACGCTCCCGCTGTACGAGGCATTCTTGTTCTTCGACGATGCAGCAAATGAGACGCTTGGGGATTTTGAGTAAGGGCGTGTTTTCGCATTGGCCAGAACTCACGTCATACTGCGAGGGTGTAAAAAAATAAAAACGCCCGCAAGGATGAATAATGCTTTACCTTGCGGGCGTTGCTTATTGTAGCAATCGACCTATGATAAATTTATGAAATTTTATCTCAAGTCTTAATTTTGCGCCTACCAATTTTCGGAAGATGCTGTATAGGCAAGCAAGCCGTCGATTGTTTCTGTAATTACAACGTCACTTCCATCAAATGCGACATTGACAACAACGACGGCATCTGTGGGCAACTTGCTCGCACAGGTTTCATAAGTGTAGCCATTTGACCATGTGCCGTTTGCAGATGAATTGCCTTCGTTCCAAAGACCGCTGGTGAATGTGGCATCTCTAGAATTGTTCAACCAGTTATCACCTCGCATGAATTGACCAATATCGTTCTCATCATAAAATGCCAAAGACCAGGAATTCCATGGATTTACCCCTTGTGTTGGTTGCGTGAATGTGAATGAGACAGAAGAACCTTTTGAAATCTTGACCGTCTCAAACTCATTGATTGCATACCAGCCGCTCGGAGCAAGCGCAGCGTGAGTAACGGTCTGCTCAACATCATCAATTTTTACAGATGACAGATTCAACGTGTTTTCGCCGCCGAGGGCAATGAAAAGGCTTGAACTGAATACTTCTTTAAATCCAGCCTTTGCCTGTTCTTCG
>DGTW01000261.1 GCA_002393835.1 Treponema sp. UBA4326 | reverse complement strand
CTCAAGATTGCCCTTTTCAGAGAAATAGGCGAATTCTTTCAGGAGATTCTGTGAATAAAGCTGAACGAAATCAGCAAGGTCTTTTTTTGCCTTGGCGAGACATGATTTTGCGTTTTCCAGAAGTTTTTCATCTGCCGAAAGTCGAATGACTTCCTTTTCGCCCAGGGCAATTCTTTTTTCCAGCCAGCGAACATACTGGCCTTTAATCATCTCGTCATCAAGAAGAGAGCAAAGGGATGGAGATAGAACCATAGCCAGCTTGAAATCAATTCCCTCATTTTCAAAACGATGGAACATGTCAAGCAGAGGAAGGTAAGTCTGAGAAATTGCACTGAACAAAATATCATTTTGAAGCGCATAGTCACCTTCATTCTCGTGGCGGATATAGCCCTGATGGGCGATGATTGTCAAAACAAGATTCTTAGCCATTTTCTATGCTACTCCACAAAAGACTGTCTGTATTTTTCGTAATGTGACTTCAAAAGTTTTTTCATTCCTGAAAGCTCAAGAATTTTCGGAATCTCAACTTCCTGGCCCGGGAATGCCTTTGAAAAAATCGCAGGAGTCGCAGGAAGGCGAATCTTCTCCGAGATAGTGAGGCTGTCGTAATTTCCGTCTACAAAAAATGCGACCAAGTCAACCCGAAGGAATTTTTTTCCGGATTCAAGCAGGATATACTGTTCCCTGTCTGCCAGAGTAATCTGGAGGTCGTAATATTCCACAGGCGTAACATCTTCTTCCTTGTCAAAATATGAGACCCGAAGGACTATATTCTTGAATCTGGGCGACTCAGAAATTTTCTGAAGGGCTTCCGCACTGATATCCCAGTAAACAAAAGCCCAGGCCGGATTTCGGAGTATGACGGATATTTCTGTCTCATTGAATGAATCAGGCAGTTCCTGGTTTTCTTCTGGAATTTCAGCATCCTCGTTCATGCCGGAAGAAGGAGGCTCCTCGCTCTTAGTCTCTTCCGCCACCTCAAGAAGTTCTCCAATTATAAAACGACGGTTTAGATCATCGGGAATATCAATTCCGTAATCGTCTGCAAGGGCAATCAAATCTGCCGAAGACAAAGTCTCCAAATGGGCAAGTGTTAAAAGTTTATTTTCCATAATGCTTTTTTTTATGGTAATTCTCTTAGAAATCACAATAAAAATCAAGTCATAAAAAAAACTGAAAAAAAAACAAAAATGAAGAATACTTTTCTTGCAAAATATAAAAGTTACTATACAATAGAATAAAGGGGGGCGTCTTGGACAATATTTTTGCGAGCGAGAAACTTTGTGAATTTATCTCTTCCGTTCAGAAAACGCAGATGACCCTAGAGGAGATGATAAAACTCCTGCAGGACAGCATCGAGGACTTTGCCGATATTCTGCAAGTGGGAAAACTGAGCGTAAATGTCGCTAACCCACAGACTGTCTATGAACCTTTCGGACTCAACAAAGAAATCATCAATTACACGAGTCCCAAGGGCTACAATCCCGACACCTACGAAAAATTTTACTTCACCGAGGACAACGGCTTCATCTCAATCAAGGCAAACCTTCTGCCTGGAGTTCTCTGGACAAAAGACATCAAAAAGACGGTGGACTGCTACATAGACATCTCCTACCTGCTTTGCAGCCGGGTACGCCTTTTCAACATACTACTGGCGGTAAAAATCACGGATCCACTCACCGGCGCGCTTAACCTGCATGGATTTCAGGAAACCGTGGGAGACATTCTCTCAAAAGAAGAAATCAAAAATTATTCGGTCATTCTCCTAAATTTCAAGAATTTCAAATACCTGAACCAAAAGCTCACAACCGACAACGGCGACATCATCCTCAGGAAATACAGTATGCTTGTCCAGGGCTTTTTGGAAGCAAACGGACACATTGCCCGTCTGGGAAGCGACAATTTTCTCATTCTCTGCCCCAAGGAAAGGCTTGAAGACTTCATAAAATTCATCGAAAACATATCCATCGAAATAAACAACAAGGGCAAGGTTGAAAACATAAAAATCACGGTTAGAGCCGGCATTTACGAGACTAACGAAGATACGACCTTCGGCGACATAATGTCAAATTCAGCAATTGCCCTGGATTGTGCAAGACATTCCCACAACCAAAACATAGTGTTCTTCAGGCAGGAAATGCTGGAAAAAGTCCTGCACGACAAGGGAATATCAAACATGTTCATGGATTCCCTGGCAAAAAATGAATTTAAAGTCTACTACCAGCCCAAGGTCGATTTGCTCACAAAGGAACTTTGCGGCTGCGAGGCCCTGTCCAGGTGGTATGCCCAGCGACTCATCACACCTGCCGAATTCATCCCCATTCTCGAAAGCGACGGCACCATCAAAAACCTGGATTTTTATGTACTTGAGACTGTTTGCAAAAACCTCCGTGACTGGCTGGACAAAGGCATAGAGCCTGTCCTCATTTCAACGAATTTCTCAAAACTGCACCTCGCCGATGAGAATTTTGAAAACCACATTCTTTCTCTGCTCGACAAATATTCAATTCCACCAAAATATCTGGAACTGGAGCTTACGGAACTTTCAGACTACCAATACTTTGACCGACTAGTCCGTTTCGTCAACACAATGAAAAAAGCCGGCCTAAAAATTTCCATCGATGATTTTGGCACCGGCTACTCATCAATGAGCCTCATCCGTAACCTCAATCCTGATGTAATCAAGCTCGACAAGTCCCTCATTGACAATGTAGCCATAAAAGACGACAAAAAAGCAAAAACCGACCAGATAATCAGCCGCTCAATCATAGAAATGGCCCACGAACTGGGAATAACAGTAATAGCCGAAGGCGTCGAGACAAAGGCCCAGGCAGAATTCCTAAAAGCAAGTGGCTGCCTAATGGCACAAGGCTTTTTGTTCGACAGGGCCCTGGAACATGATGAATTTGAAAAAAGATTGATTTCTCGCAAATACGAAATATAAAAGAACCACAGATGTCACAGATGTTTACAGATTAATAAATTCCTCACAGAGGGCACAGAGTTCACAGAGATATTTTTATAGTAACAAAATAAAATGCCTCAGTCCCACTGCCTTTAAAAGCAATGCGACTGAGGCTTTATTTTTGAGCCTAAGAGTGCTCTCTGTGCACTTCTAAACTCTGTGAGGAATTCTCACTAGAAGCTTCCTGCTACTGCAACAGCACAAGCTACGGTGCAGCCTACCATCGGGTTGTTGCCCATGCCCATGAAGCCCATCATCTCTACGTGTGCGGGAACTGATGAAGAAC
>DGTW01000271.1 GCA_002393835.1 Treponema sp. UBA4326 | reverse complement strand
TCTTCAATCCCGCTCAACGCAGGCATGTACACTTATCCTGTTCATCAGGCTGTGGATATCCTTTTCTGCAAAGGAAATGTCGTTCCTGTGGGAAAGGACCAGCTTCCGCATCTTGAAATTGCGCGCCAGATTGCACGAAGATTCAACAACAAGTTCTGCAAGGGCAGTGAGCCGATTTTCCCTGAGCCGCACGCCCTTCTTTCAAAGACGCCGATGATTATGGGCTTGGACGGAAGCGCAAAGATGTCAAAGTCGCTGGGAAACACTATCATGCTTTCTGCGACGGACGACGAGACGGCCAAGGCAATCAAAAAGGCAAAGACCGACCAGGACAGGCATATCACCTACGACCCGGTAAAGCGGCCTGAAGTCGCGAATCTTTTGCGGATTATTTCCCTCTGTACCGACGAGACCCCTGAGGCTATCGCCGAGAGAATCGGTGACGGAGGCGGCGGAATGCTCAAAAATACTCTCACAGAGGCTTTGAACGAACATTTGAGGCCCTTGCGGGCAAAGCGGGCCGAGCTTGAAAAGCAGCCTGAGCTTATCAAAAAAGTCCTGAACGAAGGCGTTGAGAAAGCAAGGGAAATCGCAAGCAAAACGCTTCTCGAAGTGCGCCATGTGATGAACATGGAAATATAGGAGTTAGGAGTTAGGAGTTAGCAGGTGGGTGGGGGAAGTCTCCCCCTCGGCTACAATGGCTGCGCCATTTCCGCCTGCCCCTTCTGCGGGGACACCCCGCAACGCCCCCTTTCTTATTTTTTTTGGAGTTTGCTTATATGAACAGCATGACAGGTTACGGCTTTAAGGAAGCCGTTGTTGATGACACTCAGATTAGCGTTGAAATCAAATCGGTGAACAACCGCTTCCTTGATTTGAACATAAATCTTCCGTATTTTCTCAATCCGCTTGAGTCTCGTGTGCGAAAAATCATCTCTGATAAAATTGTGCGCGGAAAGGTCGATGTAACAATCCGTGTAAAGGACATGGCTTCCACCGCAAAAGTCACGGCAGATCCTCAGGCGGCAAAGATGTATGCTGAGGCTATCTCTCAGATTGCCGTGAGCCTTGGACGAAAGGCAGAGGATATCCCTCTTTCGCTCATCGTGGGGCAGGAAGGTGTCCTCAATATCACCCACGAATACGATGCCGACTCTTACTGGGCAAAGATTGAGGGTGTTTTCAACGAAGTTTTTGAGAATTTTGTCTCTGACCGTAAGCGGGAAGGTGAGAACCTCAAAAAAGACCTGCTTTCAAAACTTGACGTTCTTGATTCCTGTGCCGCTTTCTTCAAGGACTGGCAGCCCAAAATGGAAGAGAAGTTCCGGGAGCAGATTACGACCAGGTTTAAGGAACTTCTGGGCGATAATGTTGACGAAAACCGCATCATGACTGAGGTCGCCGCCATGATGGTCCGCTACACAATCAACGAGGAAATCATCCGCCTGCACAGCCATCTGGCCGCCCTCCGTAAGGAATTCAGCGATAATCCTGTTCCCGGCAAGCGGATTGACTTCATCTGTCAGGAAGCAAACAGGGAAATCAACACAATCGGAAGCAAGAATCAGTTCACTGAGGTGGGAGCCATGGTGGTGAACGCCAAAGACGCCCTGGAAAACATCCGCGAGCAAAGCAAAAACGTGGAGTAGAGGGAACCACAGATTACACCGATTACACAGATTGAAAATTTTGTATGCGGAACTTATCCGTATTTGGGGAAGCGACTCGCAAAAGAAAGAAAAATACATAATCTGTGACATCTGTGTAATCTGTGGCTAAAAAATATATAAAATCTGTGGATGAAATCTGAATTCCCTCTGTGGACTCTGTGGACTCTGTGCCCTCTGTGAGAAATTCTTAAATATGAAGGAGAAATTATGTCGGAATACAAACTTAAAAAGGAACTTCGGGTGGCTATTTCCGGTAAGTCGGGCTGCGGAAACACGACTGTCTCAACAATGCTTGCAGAAAAACTCGGTGTAAAGCTCATAAACTATACTTTCCGCCAGCTTGCCTCGGAAAAAGGCATGACGCTGGCCCAGGTCATTGAGGCGGCCAAAACCGATGACAGCTACGATGTTGCCGTTGACACCCATCAGGTGGAGCTTGCAAAGGCCGAATCCTGCGTTCTTGGGAGTCGCCTTGCAATCTGGATGCTGAAAGAGGCTGACGTAAAGGTCTACCTCATCGCAAGCGACGATACCCGTGCCAAGAGAATCCTCAACCGTGAGGGCGGGGACTTGCAGCAAATCAAGGACTTCACCGCCATGCGTGACCGCGAGGACAGCGGCCGCTACATGAAGCTTTATCAGATTGACAACAACGAGTATGAGTTTGCTGACCTCAAGATTGACACTGCCACCCGCACGCCGGAAATGATTGTCGATATGATTCTTGATTTCCTTGAGAAAAAAGGCCTGATTGAAAAAATGTAAGGCTCCTGGTAAGGATTGGAATCCCGTTCCGACTGAAGTAATTTTTGTGAATTGAGCTTCAGCCTGGGCGGGATTTTTTTTACTTCCAGAGACTTTTTCTCAGTTCTGCACCGTTTTTTTCCGGGGCAAAGACTATGTCGCTTGTATCGATTACAAGCTTTAGGTATTCCATCGTAGGAATCATTTTTCCCTGATGAAGGACTGGGCGCATGAGCCAGCTTCCGGTCAGGTATAATTTTCCGTCTCGTCCCCTGGTCATGTAGACGGATTTTTCAAGTTCGTCGAAGTTTTTCTGTATTATTTTTTCTACAAGCGTTTCTTTTGGGAATGGGGGCGGGCTGTTTCCCCTTGAGGCTATTTCCGCATCCACATTTGCGCTGATTGTTTCCTTGAGAGCGGTGTAGAGAGCGAATTCAATGTCTGTTTCTTTTGATTCTGTCAGTTCCATCAAGTGTTTTTCTCGTGGATTATATATGAATATGAGCCGGCTGACAAGCAAAAAAAAAGACCCTAAGAAGAATCTTAAGGTCTTTCAGCGGCAGAAGGGAGTCGAACCCTCGTCATCAGCTTGGAAGGCTGAGATAATGAGCCGTTATATGACTGCCGCAAGAAGTGCCAGCGATTGGAATCGGACCAACGACAGGCAGATTTTCAGTCTGCTGCTCTACCAACTGAGCTACACCGGCTTGTTGTCATGTGACGGTGTTAAATATATACCTTCGCAAAAAAAATGTCAACAGGTAAAAGTAAAAAATTTGAATTTTTTTTATTTTTTTTCTGCAAGCCTCTTTGCCACTTCCAGGAGTTTTTCCCTCTCGTTCATTTCGGGGGCGTCAAGAACGCACTGGAAAAGCTCGTTGAGAATAATGCCAAGCTGCTTCCCGGGTGCCAGACCGATTTTAATCAAGTCGTTTCCGTTTACGGCGAGGTCTTTGAGTGAGACGGCATCTTGCTTTTCCTGTATTTCTTTTATCCTGTCTTTGAGCATTACGAGCTGCATTATTCCCTTGCTGCCAGGCTCAGGCTTTCTTCTGTATTTTCCGTACATGTCTGCCAGTCGCAGGTCAAAAATGTCGTTCAGGTATTCTGGTTTGATTTTTACGATGAACCTTCGGATCGCCGCGTCATTCCATTCTTCCTGAAAATGAAACATGTGGTTTTCCACAAGGTGAGCCACGCTGTCTATGACTGAATTTGGGAATTTCAGCCGGGTGAGGATTGGGCGTACTTTCTTTGCTGAAAAGAACTCGTGCCTGTAGAAGTGGATTATGTCCTCGAATCTCCCAGAACCTACGGGATATTCGATTTTTTCGATGCTTCTTGCGTCAGTTTTTCCCACGTCGTGGAAGAGGGCTGACAGACGCACGACAAGGTTATCCTTTGGGGCGCCGTCACAGGCATAAAGGTTGTGGTCGAGGACATCGAATACATGGAAGCTTCTGATGTCTGACTGGGAGCAGTTCCTGCACTCTGCAAGCTCCGGAATGAAAATGGCCAGTATCCCGCAGTCTTCCATCCTGTGCAGGGCCTGGGATGGCTCGTCTGAGCCAAGGATTTTCTCGAATTCATCCCGAAAGCGTTCCATGGAGATTGATTTTATCTTTTCCTGAACTTCGCTCAGCCTGATGGCTTCGTAAGTCTCTTTTTCGATTTCGAAATTCAGCTGGCTGGAGAAGCGGAGAGCCCTTATTGGGCGCAGTCCGTCTTCAAGGAAACGGTCTTTTGCCTTGCCGACCGTTCGTATGATTTTTGCCTTAATGTCTTTCTGCCCGCCGAATGGGTCAATGATTCTTCCGTCCTCCAGTGACGAGGCGATTGCGTTCATCGTAAAGTCGCGGCGGGAAAGATCGTCTTCGAGCGTGGCGTTAAAGCTTACTGAATCGGGGTGTCGGCCATCGGTGTAGCCTGATTCGCTCCTGAACGTTGTGGCTTCGATTTCTTTTCCCATGAAGTGAATTGTTACGGTTCCGTGGGCTATGCCGGTTGGGATGACCCTGTGAAAGATTCTCATCATTTCTTCGGGGGTTGCGTTGGTGGTAATGTCCCAGTCATTTGCTTTTTTTCCAAGCAAGATGTCACGGACGGCTCCGCCAACAAGGTATGCTTCGAATCCGTTTGAGCGGAATATTTCGTTCAGTTTCTTTAATTGAGCCGGAATCGCAATAGATTTCATGCGGGGAATTATATCAGAAATCAATCCCTTCTGAAAGCAAATTTATCGTGAGTGATATAAAAATGACCGCCGTGCTTGCGATGAAGACAAGGACGTAGCATACCAGGTGCAGAACCAGCCTGATTCTTTTGTTAGTGAAAGTGAAGAAGATACATTGTAGTGCGGCCAGCAGGGAAAAGAAGGACAGGGCTATTGAATTTGCGGCTGCTACCCTGAGAATCATGGTGAGGTTTGAGTCAAGGAAAGTCTGCCTGTTTCCCGTGATGAAGAAAAGTATCGTTGCGATAAGGGTGAGGGAGAGGAACACGACCGTTCGCCTGGTGAGCCTGAGCAGGGGCGGAAGCCTGCGCATGGTCCTTTTTTTTGCTGTTTGTTTGGGGGGCGGCAGGGGCGAAGGTTCTTGCTTTTCTTCGTTTTCCATCTTTATTGAACAGCCTCCCGCAAAAAGTTATAATCTCATTCCGATTTTAGCAAAAATTCGAATCGAAAAAAAGATGTCAGGAGTGAAATGATGGCTGAGAGATTGTACGCAATTCGAGGGGCGACTGGAGCTGAGAATACGGCTGAGTCAATACAGAAGAATGTCTGTGAGATGTGCCTCAGGCTTTTTTCGGAGAACAGGCTTGCCCAGGGAAACTTCGTTTCCATTCAGTTTACGATTACTGATGATTTGGATGCCATGAATCCTGCTATGGCTCTTAGAAAAGGTCAGGATGATTTTGATGTGTCTCAGATTCCGCTTTTCTGTTCTCAGGAACCCAAAATCATGGGTTCTCCAAAAAAAATGATTCGCGTGCTCGTCACCGCCTATATGGACGAGAATTCAAAGCCAATCCCCGTTTACATAAACGGAGGGGAGAAGCTGCGCCCTGATTTTGCAAAAAAATTATAATTCCGAAAAAAATAAAAAAAATTGAAAAAAATGTTTTTTACTGTTGACATTTTTTTTAGCCTGGTATATAGTCTTATACATCGCAACGCACTGTTGTTGAATCTGCTGCTTTAGCTCAGTTGGTAGAGCACGTGA
>DGTW01000246.1 GCA_002393835.1 Treponema sp. UBA4326 | reverse complement strand
CCTCCTCACGTTTCATCTTAAACACAGAATGTCCGTTTATCAAAATGTCGCCGCTCACTTTAAGTCCCGCCGGTACAATCCCCGCCATCAGCAAAAGCAGAGTACTTTTCCCAGAGCCGTTTTTCCCACACAAAGCAGACAAACTATCGTTAGTTAGCTTAAATGAAATGTCATCAAAAATTATTCTTTCAGATTTTTCGTAAAAGGCAGTCAGATTTTTTACTTCTATCATGCTCTGCCTCCTGCATGTGCTCCACTCATCTTCACAAGAATCAAAATAAAGCAAGGTACACCAATCAGCGAAGTAATAATACCCACCGGAAGTTCCGAAGGCGCCACCACCGTCCGCGCCACTGTATCCGCAGCCAGCATCAAAAGCGCCCCAAAAATCATACTTTCAAAAATCAAAACCTTGTGCAAAGGTCCATAAATCTTTCTCACAATGTGGGGCGCAATCAGCCCCACAAAGGAAATAATTCCGCCCGAGCATACCGCACAAGCCGCCGCAAGTGAGCCACTCACAAGCACATAGTTCCTCAGCACCTTATAGTTAAGACCAAGAGTCTGTGCCGACTCTTCACCGCACACAAGCACATCAAGATGTCTCGCAGACCCCTCTAACAAAACAAGCGATATAATAGAAGGAATTGCAAACACATAAAATTCCCGCCAGCCCTTACCATTAAAGCTTCCCGTCGTCCATACGTAAAAAGAATGCAAATCGCTCTCGTGAGTCAAAAGAATTATCGAGGCGACAGCCGAGAAAAATGTACCAACGGCTGTTCCGGACAGCAGCAAAGTCACGCTGGAATTTTCATGAAAGATTTTAGAAAAGAAAAAAACACAAGCTGCAGAAAGCAGTGCACCCGCAAAAGCAAAAAGTGTAGTCGGACTCAAAATGGAAAATGCAGCAACCGGTAGTAATCCCGAAAGTACAGCGCCAAAGGTTGCTCCTGAACACACTCCCATAATTCCGGGATCTGCAAGCGGATTACGAAAGAGTCCTTGAAAAACCGCACCGGTTCCGCCAAGCAGGGCTCCACACATCACACTGAGTAAAATGCGTGGAATGCGAATTTTGGTGATTACAAGAAAATCAGTTTTAGAACAAGTCTGCAATAAAACAGAAAACGGTGAAATAAATTTTGTTCCGATACATACTGCAACTATGCCACATAGCACAAGTAAAACACAGGGAACTATTAATAGAAAAACTCTTCCCTTTTTATTCACTACTTCAAACCTCAAAGCTCACACTACTTTATTAGTTCCAGAGAATCGCAGCCAGTTTTTCAACGGCATCTGCACAACGCGGAGTTGAACGAACAAAGCTGTCGTCGTCGCCCATATAATAAATGCCGCCTTTTGCTTTTAAGAGCTCAGAAGGTTTTCCACCTCCCATTCCATCTCCAGAATAAAAAATAAAATCTGGATTAGCAAGTAATACTGCTTCTTCACTAACCATCGGATAAGCAGCTTCTTCATCAGCAAAAATATTTTTTCCGCCAGCCTTTGAAATGATATCACCCATAAAAGAATTTTTACCACACGACATCATCGGCGAATGCCACACTTCCCAATACACAGTTGGAAGCTTTCCGTCTGCCGCAATTTTTGTCTCGTACATTTTTTTTGTGCGATTTAATTTTTCATCCATCTCTTTTACAACTTTCTGCGCCTGCTTTTCGTGGCCGGTAAGTTTTCCAATATCCAGCACTTCATTTTTTACAGCTTCAATAGAAGTTGCATTTGAGCGATAAACCTGAATTCCCAAATCCTGTAATGGCTTTACAAAACCTTCATGCATTTCTGCAAAAAGATAAACCAGAGTCGGCTCATAGGAAATTATTGATTCAAGACTAAGTGTGTTTCCTGCAAAGCCGCCAACTGACGGAATATTTTTTGCCTCAGGCGGATAGTCACATAAATCAGTTCGCGCAACAAGAAGATCCTGTGCCCCAATTGCAAAAATTACTTCTGTTGCAGAAGGTCCAAGAGAAACAATTCTTATATCTGATTTTGGTGAAGCTTTTTTAGTTTTCTTTCCGGCAGCAAAACAAAGATTTGCTCCTGCACATAATATAATAAGGAATAAAATTGATTTTTTAAGCGATTTCATGATTTAACTATAATATAAATAGGTTATTTATTGCAAGAAAAGCACCAATATTTTATATTTTGAGTATGACTTTTCAGCACAGATTAAGTGCAGATTTGATTGAGCCGGATATGCCGGAGCTCTTCAGATATGCCGGCTTTTCAAAACAAAAGCTTTCCGAAATATCAGATACACAGATGGAAACTCTTGGAACCGAAGCAGCTGCGGAGATTTCCAAAGTAATGAACTGCCGCGCTGTTTATACAAAATTTCCCCTCCAGCTCACCGCTGATGAAGAAATTCTTTTTGCAGACAGAAAAATCAAAAGCCATAATCTTTCCGTGAACCTTAAAAACTGCCATTCGGTAGTTTTGTTTGCCGCAACCCTTGGTCCTGCAGTTGATAAACTTATTCAAAAAACCTCTCGAATCAATGCAGCAAAGGCTGTAATGCTGCAAACTGCCGGTGCTATGTATATAGAAAAATATTGTGATTTACTTGAAGACTTTTTGCGTAAGGAAGAAGCAGCTTTCGGCAACGAATTCAAACCCCGATTCAGTCCTGGCTTTGGTGATGTAGCACTCGATGTTCAAAAAATATTTTTTGAAATTCTTCAGTGTCAGAAAAATCTGGCGCTTACATTAAATGACTCTCTGATTATGTCTCCGGAAAAATCAGTGACTGCATTTATAGGAATATATAAAAAATCATAAAGGTGGATATTATGAAAAATGTTCGTGATTATCTTGGCAAGCAGGTTTTATTTTTTGATGGAGGAACCGGTTCTGTTTTACAGGCACAGGGCTTAAAGCCTGGTGAACTCCCTGAAAACTGGAATATCGAACAGCCTTCTAAAATCGTACAGCTTGGTTACGGTTACTATCTTGCAGGCTCGAACATTATTAATACAAATACCTTTGGTGCCTTTGAAACAAAATTCACCGGTCAGGATGGAAAGCACGGGCTCAAAGAAATCATTGATGCAGCATTTAAAAATGCAAATGAGGCTCGCCGCCTGATTCAGGAAAAAGATAAGGAAGCCAGACTCGATACTCCACGCTTCATAGCTTTTGATATAGGTTCCTGCGGAAAACTCTTAAAGCCGCTTGGCGACCTTGAATTCGAAGATTCAGTTTCACTTTTCAAAAAGACTTTTAAATACGGTATAGAAAATAATCCAGACGTAATTCTGATTGAAACAATGAACGACCTTTACGAAGCAAAGTCTGCCGTAATCGCTGCTAAAGAAGCGTTAGAAGAAACTAACAAAGATATCCCAATCATTGTCTCGATGGTTTACGATGAAGGACAGAAAACTCTCACCGGAAGTTCTCCAGAAATCTGTGCGGCTGTGCTCGAAGGACTTGGCGTTGCGGCTCTGGGACTTAACTGCAGTCTTGGCCCAGAACAGATGAAGCCAATCGTAACCAAACTTCTTGCTTCTACAGAACTCCCGATTCTCGTAAAACCAAACGCAGGTCTCCCAAAAAGTGAAAACGGAAAAACCGTTTACGATGTTGGAGCCGACGAGTTCTCAGACATTGTTTCTGAGTTCTGCCGCGAAGGTGCAGCAATTGCCGGCGGCTGCTGCGGAACAAATCCAACCTTTATTAAAAAACTTGTAGAGAAGACTAACAAAATCACGGAAGAACTTCACGCAGCAAATGTCGAGTTCCCCGCTCCCCGCCAGGTAAAAAAATCCGTAATCACTTCCTGCACAAAACTCGTAGAGTTTGGAAAGTCTCCAATTCTCATCGGCGAACGAATTAATCCGACCGGAAAAAAGAAACTCAAGCAGGCACTCAAAGACAACGACATCACCTACATTTTGAACGAAGGAATCACCCAGGAAGAAAAGGGCGCTCAGGTTCTGGATGTAAACGTTGGTCTGCCTGAAATTGACGAATGCGCGATGATGCAGACCGTCATCAAAGAACTGCAGGCTGTAACAGACCTGCCGCTTCAGATTGATACTTCTGACCCAGTGACCATGGAAAAAGCTCTGCGCCTCTACAACGGTAAACCGCTTATAAATTCTGTAAACGGCAAGCAGGAAGTTATGAAAGAGATTTTCCCTCTTGTAAAAAAATATGGCGGAATGGTTGTAGCGCTTGCACTCGATGAAAGCGGAATTCCTGAGAGCGCAGAAGAGCGAATTGCAGTTGTTGAAAAATTGTACAAGACAGCCGCTGAATATGGAATTAGTGATAAAGATATCATTATTGACCCGCTTGCCATGACAGTAAGTGCGAACGATCAAGCAGGCCGGGCAACACTGGCCACTGTAAAATATGTAAAGGAAGTACGTCATGGGCTCTCTCTGTTAGGTATTTCTAACGTTTCGTTCGGCCTGCCTCTGCGTGAACACATTACTTCTATTTTCTTTACAATGGCAATGCAGAACGGACTTAGCGCCGCCATCATGAACCCGAACTCAATGGAGATGATGAAGGCCTGGACATGTTTTAAAACCCTCAGCGGTCTGGATGCACAGTGTCTGGAGTATATTGGATTTGCGGATAAGTACTCTCAGCATCTGGCTGCGAACTCGGCGAGTGCGGCGGGTGCACAAGGTGCGGGAGCCGCGGGAAATGGGGGGGCGGCAGCTGGTGCTGCGAACTCGGCCAGTGGAAACGACACAATCCATCCGCTAATCAAAGCAATCTTAAAAGGACTCAAAGAAACTGCCGCTTCAGAAACACTCAAGCTTCTTACCGGAGCAGACGGAAAGGAGCCTCTTTCTGCTGTAGAAGTTATCGATACAAAAATCATTCCTGCCCTCGACATAATTGGAAAAGATTTTGAACAGAAAAAAGCTTACCTGCCTCAACTCCTCATGGCCGCAGATGCCGCAAAAGA
>DGTW01000102.1 GCA_002393835.1 Treponema sp. UBA4326 | reverse complement strand
ATGTCTTTTATCTAAAATCATAAATAATTATTTTACAAGGAAATAAAAGTGGCTTCTTCTTATTCAGCAGGCAGTATTCAGGTTTTGAAAGGTCTTGAGGCGGTTCGAAAGCGCCCTGGTATGTATATTGGTTCTACTGGCCCAAAAGGCTTGCATCATCTTGTTTATGAGACGGTTGATAACTGTATCGACGAGGCAATGGCAGGTTATTGTGATACGATTGTTGTTGCTCTCGAAAAGGATGATGTTGTTCGTGTTGAAGATAATGGTCGAGGTATTCCTGTAGACATCCATCCAACAGAAAAGGTGAGTGCCCTTGAACTTGTTCTTACCCGTCTTCATGCAGGCGGTAAATTCGATAAAAATGCTTATAAAGTTTCGGGCGGTTTGCATGGTGTAGGTGTTTCCTGCGTAAATGCCCTTTCTGACTGGCTTGAGGCAACTGTCTGCCGTGACGGTCACATTTATCGTCAGAAATATGAGCGTGGAATTCCTGTTACAAAAGTTGAAGTCATTGGTGACACTGATGAACACGGAACTACAATCCGATGGAAGGCTGACAAAACTATTTTCACTGAGACTACCACTTACGATTTCGATGTTCTTTTGCAGCGACTTAAAGAGCTTGCTTTCTTGAACAGCGGAATCGTGATTACTTTCCGTGACGAGCGTCTTGAAACTCCAAAAGAGCTTGTCCTCAAATACGAAGGCGGTATCGTTCATTATGTAAAAGAAATCAACGGCAACAAAAAGAGCAAATTCTACTATCCTGAGGAGCCGATTTACATCACGGGCGAAAAGGACAATGTAATCACTGAGCTTGCCTTCCAGTACAACGACAGCTATTCGGAAGATATTCACACTTATGTAAACGACATCAATACTCGCGACGGCGGAACTCACCTTGACGGTTTCAGGACGGCTTTGCTCTGGGTCTTGAACAAGGCTCTTGACGGCAACGAAAAAATGAAGAAAAAGATGCCTGACCGTGACGGAAAATTTGAGCCCGGCGAGGACAAAAAAGAAAAACTCACCGGTGAAGATGTGCGCGCGGGATTGGCTGCTGTTCTTTCAATGAAAGTTCCGGAGCCGGAATTCGTCGGTCAGACAAAAGACAAGCTGGGAAACACAGAAGTCCGCACAATCGTTGATTCCCTCGTAAAAGAAAAGCTCACTATTTTCTTTGAGCTGAATCCGACCGTGCTTGAAAAAGTGCTTGAAAAGGCCGTGGGTGAAGCCGCTGCACGAGTCGCCGCACGAAAGGCAAAGGAATCCACCCGCAAAAAGACCGTAGGGGCCGGATTCCAGAAGCCTGAAAAACTTTCTGATTGCTCAATCAAGGATAATCCAGAGATTTGCGAAGTTTACATAGTCGAGGGTGATTCGGCTGGTGGTTCTGCAAAGAAAGGCCGTGACTCAAAAACTCAGGCAATTCTTCCTCTTTGGGGAAAGATGCTCAACGTTGAAAAAGTCAGCCCGGAAAAGGTAATGGGCAACGACAAACTTGACCCGGTTATCAAAACACTTGGAACAGGATTCGGAAAAGACTTCAACATCGAAAAACTCCGCTATCATAAAATCATCATCATGGCCGATGCCGATGTTGACGGAAGCCACATCCGCACTCTTCTGCTCACATTCTTCTTCCGCTACATGCCACAGCTGATTGAGCACGGATATGTTTATCTCGCAATGCCTCCGCTTTTCAAAGTTCAACTTGGCAAAAAAGAGCCTGTTTACTGCTACTCTGATCAGGAGCGTGATGATGCTTTGGCCGCTTTGGGCGACCAGCGAGACAAGGCCGATGTCCAGCGATACAAAGGTCTTGGTGAGATGGACGGAGAGCAGCTTTGGGAAACAACAATGGATCCCGCTCACCGAAAGATGCGGGTAGTAACAATCCCCGACGCAGAAGCTGCCGACAAGATTTTCAGCGTCTGCATGGGCGAGGAAGTAGAGCCGCGAAGGGAATTCATCGAAAGCAACTCAAGCTACGCTAATCTGGATATTTAGGGAACGATGACAGATTTAAAGACAACTGATTACGAATCAGCAATAAAAGAAATAAAGGCAGCTATTCTCAAAAGCCGTTATACGGCAGCACGACTTGCAAACAGGGAGTTGTTGCTTTTGTATTTTAAAGTCGGTCAGTATGTTTCAAATAACAGTCGTGAGGGATTTTGGGGAACAGGTGCAATTGCAGAAATTTCCAAAAGACTTACGCAAGAATTGCCAGGTCTACGAGGATTTTCTGAAGGAAACATAAAGAAAATGCGACTTTTCTACGAAGCATGGAAAGATGTGTTTTCAAATCGTTCTCCATTGGCGAACGAATTTAGCGAGGACTGTTCTAATTCAGCAAATCGTTCGTTGCCAACGAACGAATTTCCAAAGGATTTTGAACTGAGAATTGTGACGGATGCGGAAATCACTTTGGATGAATTTTTTGCTGTCAGTTTTACGAATCATATCCTTATCGTAATGAGTGAAAAATCTCTTAAAGGGCGGATTTTTTATATTTCAAGATGTGCTGCAGAATTTTGGACAGCAGAAAAGTTGCAGTATCATCTTCGGGAAAAACTTTTTGAAAAACAAACACTCCCGATTACTTCTAATTTTGAAGTCGCAATTTCTGACAAAAATCTACGTGCGTCTGCTTTGCGTGCTTTTAAAGACGAATATCTGCTTGATTTTGTAAACATAGAAGACCCCGATGAATTTGACGAAAGAGAACTTGAGAGTGAAATTATTTTTAACATCAAAAAATTTATTCTGGCTCTAGGCGGTGATTTTGCTTTTATCGGTAATCAGTATAAAGTCGTTGTATCTGAAAAAGAGTATTTCATTGATTTACTTTTTTTCAATAGGCGTTTGCAGTGTCTTGTGGCAATTGAGCTAAAACGAGGCGAATTCAAGCCAGAATATGCGGGTAAGCTGAATTTTTATCTTTCCGCTCTCGATGAATATGTAAGATTGCCGAACGAAAATCCGAGTATTGGAATCATTTTGTGCAAGTCAAAAGACAAAAAGACGGTTGAATTTTCCTTCCGTGATACGACTAAACCTATGGGTGTTGCGAGTTTCAAGACCTCGAACGAATTACCCGAAGAATACAGAAATATTTTGCCATCAGCGGAAGAATTGATGAGGCACTTGTAGGGAGAGAGATCTAAATGCCGCATTATATTTGGAACAATCAAGATATAACATTAGATATTCTCATGAAGATTGAACAGGTTGTCCGTATTTTGTCAGAAAAACTGAAAAAACCTTTTGATGAAGAATTGAGTCTTTTCTATAAATCAAGAACATTCCAAGCCTTGAAAAATACGCAGTCAGAAATGTGGGCCGAGAGTGCTGAATTTATCGTGGATGAATTTGAGAGGGAGTAGTAAGATATGCAAAATCAATATACTTTTTTTGATTTGATTATTGATGTTTTTACAATAGTAAAAACTCCTCTGTCTCCTGATGAGATTTGGGAAAAAGCCATTGAACTTGGATTTGACAAAAAACTTGGTTCTTTAGGAAAAACTCCTTCTGCAACTGTTGGTGCACGATTATATGTTGATGTAAAAGAAAATGGAGAAAATAGCAGATTTGTTCAGGTTTCAAAAAGACCTTCTAGATTTTTACTTAGGAGTTTAAGGTTAGATAAAAAAGAAATTGAATCTGAAATTGAGAAAATAGAAAAGAAGGAATACACAGAAGAAAAAAACTATAAAGAAAGTAACTTTAATGAGCGAGATTTACATCCTCTTCTTGTAAAATATGTTAAAGAAAATTCTCATTTTCACTGTTTTGCAAAAACTATCTATCAAGAAAATTCTGTACGAAAAGTAAAAGGTGCTAATGAATGGTTGCATCCTGATTTGGTTGGAGTTTATTTTCCGTTTGGAGATTATTCATCAGAAACAACAAAACTTCAAAAATCTATGAATGTGAATTCAATAAAGCTTTTTTCTTTTGAAATGAAAAAGCATTTGGATTACGCAAATTTAAGGCAATGTTTTTTTCAAGCGGTTTCAAATTCTAGTTGGGCAAATGAAGGTTATTTGGTTTGTTTGAAGATAAATAATGATTCTGATTTTCGAAATGAACTTCAAAGACTTTCAAATGCTTTTGGAATAGGGATAATAAAATTAAATGCACAAGATATAAATGATTCGGAAATAGTTTGTCAGGCAAGATATAATGAAAATATAGATTGGGATACACTCAATAGACTTGCTGAAGATTCTCCTGATTTTAAAAGGTTCATTTCTGATTTAACGGAAGATATTGCGCTTGGAAAAGTAAAAAGCAATTATGATAAAGTTATTTCAGATGAGAAATATGATAACTATCTAAAAGAGAAAAAAATTATATAAAAGGAATTATAAAATGTTAGAAGAAGAAAAAACCCC
>DGTW01000056.1 GCA_002393835.1 Treponema sp. UBA4326 | reverse complement strand
CCTCAACCACCACAATTAGTACTTTTGGGTCAGCCCCTCAGTGATGAACCATAAGTGGTTAAGCCGCACCACATTCATACGCCCTTGCTTTGAATGTGTTTGGCAGTTTTTTTGTTGGTGTAGTGTTCTTATTCCAAACTGAGCTCAGACAAGGTGTGTCTGTCAAATTTTATAAAAGACGGTGGTTGAGGCTCCCGAAACCACCATATTTAGTCTTCTTGGTCATTTTGACAGGCTCTGTGCATCGCTTGATTCGGACTATGAATGAGTAATTTTTTGATTAAATTTTACTATACAACTGTTGCAATTCTTTAATAAAGATGTTACTCTACATTTAATAGGGGACGCTTACATCTGTGGCGGCTTAGCCTCCGAATTCTCAAGAACGAAGGAGGCCGTCTGTGACCAAGTACGAAAGAGCAATGCTCGCCATTGCAATTTTTACTCTAGTTATAGATCTGCTCACCTTCCTAACAAAATAGAAGATAGAGCACAAGAAAAAAGCCTGCCTAAAGTGATCCAGACTTCGGCAGGCTTTCAAAAGTAAGCTTAACGGAGGCGGTCGCTCGATGTAAGCGTCCCCGTTTCTTTTAATATACACCTTCCGAGGGGATTTGTCAATTTGCGTTTTCAGCCAACTAACGCAAGGCCGGGATATGCAGGGCGGGCGGCGGCGAGGGTTTTGTTTTCGCCTGCAATGGAGAGGATGGGGCAGTCGCGGTAGAAGGCGGAGAAGTCTTTGCTTACTTCGTAGAGGTAGTTTGCGATGATGCGTTGAAGGTTTTACTTTCCAAAATCTCCTTCTCGTTGTATCATATTAGAAAGCGTTATTATGATTCAACGTAAGGAGTTTTTTTCATGAAGAAGATATTTTTCTGCACACTTTTCTTTTTCGCAAGTGTCTTTATTATTTACTCAGAGGCATTTGTTCAGGGAGGAATTTCCCGGGAGAATATTTGGGGTCTCGAAAAAACTGCTGAGGTTTACGCAACTGGTGTAAAGGGAGCCTCCTTTGAAACAAAAGATGGTAAGGAAATCCATCTTGAGCCTTATTCAATTTCAAAATACGAAGTGACTCAGGGGCTTTACGAAAAAATAATGGCCGACCAAACCTTCTCTTTTAACGGAAAAGATTATCAGCTGAATGCACTTCCTTCACAGGCAAACCGTGCAGTTATGACCTTGTATGGTGTAGATTACAAAACTCTTGCTGATGGAGAAAGACAGTCTCTTAAACCTGCCGAGAAAATGAGCTTCTATGATATGCTTTTTTTCTGCAATGCGCTGAGTGAGAAATCCGGTTTAAAGCCAGCCTACGAAATTACTGTAAAAAGATTTGATTGTGCTCCACAAACTTACGGCTACGGTTATTCTGTAACAGATGCCGATGTAACTTTTCTTCCTGAAGCAAACGGGTATCGGCTTCCTACAGAAGAGGAATGGGAGTTTGCGGCCAGGGGTGGAAAAACAGATGTCCCTGAATGGAACTATAAGTTCAGCGGAGAGAATACCGATTGGAAAAAAGTTTCCTGGTATGGACCCAACAGCATAGGAAAAGGATCTGTCTGGTTCGGATGGACTCATGAGGTTGGTCTTAAAAAGCCTAATGCACTGGGGCTTTACGATATGAGCGGAAATGTGAGCGAAACCTGTTTTGCAGACTGGACAGGAAAACTTCCCGATAATTTTGACAAGAGCAAACCATACAAACTCATTCGTGGCGGAAGCTGGTATGATAAACCTGAAGGAATTTCATTTAAAGATTTTTTGAGGAGAACTGAAGAAGGTTCAAGTTCTGCAGGATTTCGGCTTGTGCGTTCAGTGGGAAAAAATCCTCCTACTTCTTTTCCCAAAGAGCCTGGTCCTGCACCGGAGAAAAAATCAAAATGGAAACAAGGTGAAGTTGCAGTTGAAAAAATATTTAATCTTGAAAAAACAGAACTGGTTTATGCCACTTGCGATAGCGATGCCTGCTATAAAAAAAGAGATTGTGACGGAGGTGCAATAACACTAAGTCCTTTTGCAATCGGGCGTTATGAGGTTACACGGGAACTTTATAAAAAAGTGATGGAAGGGGAGAAGCTTACAATCAGCGGAACTGAATATGAGCTGAATGCAACCCCTTCTGGAGATGAAGAGATGCATCTTCCTGTGAGCAGTATCTCTCTTTTTGATGCGATTTATTTTTGCAATGCACTGAGCCTTAAGACAGGAAGAGAACCTGCGTATTCTTTGAGCAACATGAAAATCTTTAACAGTTATTTGTCTAAGGGTTCAATCTCTTTTGCGGACATAAAAGTGAACAGAGGTGCAAATGGATTCCGTCTTCCCACAGATATCGAATGGAATTTCGCAGCCCGTGGAGGAAACGTAGATTCTCCTGAATGGAAGTGGAGATATAGCGGTGCAGATACCGGTGACATTGATTCGGTTGCATGGCACGGAGAAAATTCTGGTTATACTTTACATGAGGTTGGCCTTAAGAAAGCAAATGCTCTTGGCATATACGACATGACCGGAAACGTAAGCGAAATTTATCAGAAAAGCACAATTTCACATGCTGTTGATTATTATACGGACATGAAAGCAAGCTGGGGACTTTGTGATTACTTTGGTGCAGCAGGAGGTTCCATTTATAATCCTCCAAGTGATTCTTGCAATGAAAAGGAACTTGCTATTTCAAAATTTAATGATATGTGTGGATATATGGGGAATGGCGTGGGTTTAAGAATTGCTCTTGATGTTTCGTCGGCAGCAGAAAAAGAAATTCAGGCTAATAAAAAAGCTTATAAGATGAATGAAAAAAAATCAGC
>DGTW01000167.1 GCA_002393835.1 Treponema sp. UBA4326 | reverse complement strand
CTTCCGTTTTCGGAAGGTGATACAACCAAGTTGGCTGATTTCTTTTTCGCCATGCTTGGTGTAGTGTTAGGGCACTACATTAACAGATGGCTTGAAAAAAGAAATCAGAAATAAGTCGGTGGTAGGCTTGAGAAAATCAAGCCTACCTTTTCCTATGATAAGTTACAGGCGGTATTATGTCAAATTTAGTAAAATACCTGATCATATTTATTGTATGTTTGGTTTCTGTTGTAATCATCGAACGTAAGCGAAGGAATAACAAGAAGGACGGCGAGAAATGACCGGAAAGCGTGGTAGACCGAAAGGAAGCCCGAATAAAGGCACGGAACTTGGCAGAAAGACCATATTCAAGACAATGAGCATATCGGGCAGACCTGAAGAAATGGACGCTTTGAAAAATCTTGCAAAAGCTCGTAACAAATCGGTTTCTAAGCTTGTGTTCGAGGCTCTTCACGAAAACAGACTTTAATAAAGTTTTGCATATAAAATTGTCCTGGTTTCAACATTTTCAAAAAAGGCTTGTTTTCCGAAGATTTTAGGAAAGCGCCTGTACCTTTTCTAAATCCACCTTCCGTTTTCGGAAGGTGATACAACGGATAGTAGACGGATTATAATAAAAAATGATGCAGAAGCCCGATTTTTGCTTAACAAAAGCAAAAAATATGCTATAATAATAGTTACAGTCGATAAGTTATCGGCTAAGATGCTTTCCGTTGTCCGCAGGAGAGCATGAAAATCTGCGGGAGTCCGCAGTAGGAGAAATGCCTTGTAAGGAGGCAAAGAAGATGTCTGATTTTCTTTTTGCAAATCCATCGTTCATTGACGGTGTTATGAGCGTAATTGATTTATTTGGAGTTTCTCAGGAGTACAATGATTCAAGTTCCGAAGAAACTGCTGACAACAGGGCTCTTCGGGCCGATGCTGCTGCAATCAAAAATGATTTTGTAAACGCATATAAAGCTACGGTGGCATCTTATGCCTAATAATGTTCAGAAAGCACAGAACCAAAAAGCGAAGAAAGTTGTCACGGCTGTTGCTCATTATTCCGGGCCGTTTCCGCCTGCAACCGAACTTGAACACTACGAGTCAATTTGTCCGGGTTTCGCAGAGAAACTGATGGAACGGTATGTGGCTCAGTCCAACCACCGAATGGAGCTTGAGACAAAAGTTATTGATTCTGGAATCCGTAATTCTGCAAGAGGTCAAATTTTTGCTTTTATACTGGCTATGGTTACAATTCTGATTGGTAGTGCCTTGATTTATCTGAACAAAGATACTATTGGAATTGTTGCCATATTGGGAGCACTTGGAACTTTAGCAGGCGTATTCATCTACGGGAATAAAAGCAAAAAAGACGAAAGAATCCAAAAAGCACGGGTAAATCCCGACATTTAAACATCCCCCACCAATCGGCTGAAAACAAATCCTTCCGTGTACCATAACCGTACATGGGAGGATTTTTTTTTATGACTCAGAACAATTCTAAAAATAAACCTTACTACACCCAGCGGAACAATAAGCTTAAGCCTAACGTGGCCTGCAATGTCACGGCAATGATTGCGGCTCTTGTGGCGGCGGGCTGGGATGTGGAGAAGCTTGCTACGGAGCAGTACGCTCAGCCGGAAGATGCGCTCATGCACTTTATCCTAGCGGACGCTCGCGTTGATGCCTGCTGGAAGAAGGTTGACCCAGCGGGACATTACGCTCCGAACGAGTGGCATTCTGTACTTGCTTTCGGCACGAACCTTTTTCTCCGCGAGCGCGGTCTTATCGGAAAGGATGATGCTGATGCCGTTGAATGGGGTGAATGGCGGAGCAAGTCACAGATTGTCAACGCAATCAAGGACGGCGGTGCTGCGGTTCTCTCCGGGCTTTTCACTGCCGAGGGAAAGAAAACTATCGGGCATGTGGTCGCCTGCGTGGGGTTCAGGGAAGACGACGAGGGAAACCTCTCTCACTTCATCCTTGACGACAGCTGGGGAGACTACCGAACGGAGTACCGCGACCACAACGGAAACGACATTAAGATGACGATTGCGGACTTCAACAGCAAAATCAGGCACTGCGGGGCTGACAACAAGATGGCACATCTTGTAAGGAGAGCGTAAATGAAAGCAAAGAATGTAAGTCTTTGGGCGATTGTGATTGCAATCGTGTGGGTCGGGGTTCTCTTCCTGGCCAAGGGATTCGTGCCGGTAATCTGGAGCGGGAAATCATTCGGCCTTGCTGCCTGTGAAATCATCGTCAGTGGTATTTTCTTCGTGGTTGCCTGCTCGCCGGTGTACCGCTCAATTTGGCTTGACAAAAAGCTGGGAATTAGGGCGGAAGAAGAGCCTGCTGCTAAGGAAACAGGAAGTCATGAATGAGTTTAAAAAAAATATACTGTTCTTTCTTTTTGGCTTTACTGTTATCTTCGCAATTGGTTTTCAGCGAGGCTGTTCTTACGCAAGCTCAGGTGACGGAGATACGGAACGAGCTGAACGCTATGAGGAGCAAAACGCTTCTGCTTCGGAGTCTGTCGGAAGAATTGAAGGCGGACTCGGAGAGCTGGCAGGACAAATGCAGGAAGCTCGAAGAGAGGTTGACGAGAGCATTACAGGAATTGGGCAGCTCCGAGAAGACGGTGCTAGAATTGCAGGAAGAAGCCGGGACATTGAGGCTTCTGCTGGAAGAATTGAGGACGGAATTTGCCGCATTGAACAAATCATATTCGAGGCAGAAGAAAAAAGTATTGTTCTGGAGGAATGCGGCGATTGTATCGACCCTGGTGGCGGTTACTGAAGGTGTGTTTATCTGGATCCAGAATAAGTGAGGTGGAAAAATGGGAACTTTTGCAACGGTTGTTTCGGTCGCAAGCGGATGTGTTACGGTTTTTGGCTTTATCGCGCTTTTTGTAAAATATGGGCATGATAAGGGCAAGGATGAATCAGACAAAAAAGAGATGCGTAAAGACATCGATGCAAACACTACAGACATTAAGAACCTCGGTGGAAGAGTCAACAAAATGGAACTGGATAATGCAAAGATGGTAACTGCTCTATCAAGTGACATGGGCTGGATAAAATCTACCCTTGACCGAATGGACAGAAAACTGGACGAAAGGGGGGCTAAAAGATGCCGAAAAGAAATAAGATTGAGATGCAAGGGCTTGTAGAAAGAATCTGCAACATGTACTTCAACGAGAAAAAATCTCACAAAGAAATCACCGCTATTCTCAAAGAAGAAGGTTACGACATCTCTAAAAGCGGTGTCGGACGTACCCTTATAGACCAGGCTGCCCAAACTAAATCCACCTTCAGTTTTCGGAAGGTGATACAACTTGAAGGAGATGGAAAATGAACATTCTTGTATTAAACGGAAGTCCAAGAAAAAACGGAAATGTTGTTAAAGCTTTAAAATCTGAAACAGAAAAAATCCAGCAGAAACATGAAAACTCTCAGATTAT
>DGTW01000260.1 GCA_002393835.1 Treponema sp. UBA4326 | reverse complement strand
ATGTACAACCTCAACACCAAGCGGGCTCGGGTCGAAGAAGGCGGCTCAATCGAGTGGGTCTCAGGCTCATTCGGAAGCCACATCTCATATTTGTACCCCCAGAGCGACTTGATTGGCCGGGGAGCCAGGGCTGAGTTCACAGGCGTTACATTCGCCGGCGAAGGCCAGAACCTTGACACTGGTGCCAAAATGGTTCACATCGCGCCGAATACGACCAGCGTAATCACCACGAAGTCACTTTCAAAGTCAGGCGGCATCTCAACTTACAGGAGCGCAATCTACATCGGAAAAGAGGCCACTGGAAGCAAGGCCAGCGTAAGCTGTGACAGCCTCATGCTGGATAACATTTCCCGAAGCGACACCGTGCCTGCCATGGACATTCACACTGACGACTGTGATGTTGGTCACGAGGCAAAAATCGGCCGAATCTCAAACGACGCGGTCTTCTATCTTATGAGCCGTGGAATCAGCGAAGAAGAGGCAAGGACGATGATTGTCTCAGGCTTTGCAAACCCGGTTTCAAAAGAGCTTCCTCTGGAGTATGCGGTCGAGATGAACAACCTGATTCGCCTGGAGATGAAAGGAAGCTTATAGTTAGCAGGCAGCAAGGAGCAGTTAGCAGTTATGACAGAAAATCTTAAATTCACCGAAATAAATACAATCCCATGCCTTACCTGGAACTGGCTTAAGATGAACAGAGCTTCCCTTGAAGTGGAGGCTTCATCAGATATTATTTCTGAAAAAAAAGAAATTACGGCCTCAAAAAAGGGCGAAGTAGTCTATCTTCCGCTTGCCTTTGAGGACGGAAAGCGATACGAGCATGAGCAGGTCATTACGGCTGAGGAAAATGCAGAAATCACCGTGATTATGGACTACACTTCTGCTAAGAATGCGGGCGGGTTCTCTTCAATTAAAACGAAACTTGTCGCTCATCCTTATTCAAAGATTCATCTTGTCAAAGTTCAGCTTCTCGGCTCAAATTATGTTCAGATTGACGATACATTCGGCGAATGTGACGATTCTGCCGAAATCAATGTCACGCAAATTTCCCTGGGCGGAGCAAGAACTTACATTCAGGTCAAAAATGAATTGAATGGCTTTGCTTCAAAATTCAAGTCTGATACGGCCTACATTTGCGAAAATGGTCAGAGCCTTGACATGAACTACCTGGTAAGTCATCATGGACAGAAAAGCGACACGAAAATGCAGATTAAGGGTGTCGTTGGTGAGGGAGCCTTCAAGGTCTACCGAGGAACCATTGATTTCAAGCGGGGGTGCGCTGAAGCTACTGGCGATGAGCAGGAAGAAACTCTTCTTATGAGCAAGTCGGCCGTCAACAAATCAATTCCCATAATTCTTTGTGACGAGGAGAATGTTGCCGGAAGTCATGGAGCCACATTGGGACGGCTGGGAGCTGACGAGCTTTTTTACATGCAGAGCCGAGGAATCAGCGAGGAAGAGGCCAAATCAATGATGAAAAAGGCTAAAGTCCTTGCCGTCTCAGGCCTCATTCCAAGCCAGGAATTGCGTGAGAAAATCGAAAAATGGCTGGAAAGCAATCAGTAGGAAAATGAATAATATTTATAATATCGTCGCAGAGCTTTGTTCTCATGTCATTAATTCCTGCAGTGAGGATTTTTTCGTAAAATACAGTTGCATTTCAAAGCAGGAAAAACACAGGATAAACAGCCTCGTCGAGTCTTTCGTACCCGGCCTTTTTGACGGAGTTGATTCTGTTTCCCAGCTTAAGGAAAGTGACTTCACTGATTCTTTTTTTGATCAGCTTTCGACGATTATCGAAAAACTCCGGGATGAATGTGATTATTTTGCCATCGTCGGTTTGGTTCAGATTCTTGATGAGGCCTTGGAATCACTTTTGCTGAAAAAAATCGATGAATTCCAAAGGGATGATTTTTCAGTCGTGTTGAATTCAAACCGGGAACTGACAGGTATTGGACTTCTGCCCCGCTGCTCATGTATCTGGGAGCGAAAACGCCGCCTTTCCCACTATTACAACCGCATGGATAATTTTCTTTTTAACATGCTGTTAATGGAAAACTCTATTCTCGGCGAACTTATAGACAAGCACTTTTTCCTGAAAAAAAATCTTTTTCCAAATTTTAAAGAAAAAAATGCCTTGAAAATTGCGGCAACCCCCCTTCGTCTTGAAAGAAAATTCGATGTCCTTCCATACGACGAAAACAAAGTTCAGTATTTTAAAATCGCCTACAATGAATCTGACTTCAGCTCTGACAATGAGCTTATCTGGAAAAAAATCCTTGATGCCGCAAAAAATTCGTCTGACATCATAGTTTTCCCTGAAATGCTGGGCAATCCGTCAATGGTGGCCTTCGTTCAGGAAAAAATCAAAGGTCTGGTGGAGGAGGAAAAAATCTCTCTTCCGTCTCTTATAATTCTTCCTTCTTATTGGGAAAAAAACCGCAACACCGTGACAATCCTCGATAAATTCGGAAATATCATCTGCAAGCAGAGCAAGCAGAATCCCTTCCGTGTCGAGCAGAACGGAACCGGCTATCTGGAAGGTATCCTTTCAAGCCTGGTCGTGAATATCTTCCACTTTGAGGGAATCGGCCGCATGGCCATTTTGATTTGCAAGGATTTCCTGACCACAAAATACATGGAGCAGCTCATGCGCTGTTTCAAGCTTACCCTAATCATTGTGCCTTCATTTTCCACTGGTTCCTACGATTTCCGCCAGTCTTCTGACCTTTGTGCCCATGATGACTGCAATGTGGTTTGGATTAACACCTGTGCAGCCCTTGAAAAAGGCAAGGAAGGCAACTTCGAGAACATCGGCTACATCAGGAAGAGGGTTTCCCGCGACGACGATGAGGCTCAAATGCTTTGCAAAATGCCAATCTGTTCTTCGGCTTTCAAGGGCGAATGTTCCCATGACTGTCTTTACTACGAGAAAATTCAGGGTGTATAAAAATGAAATTCAAGTCCATAAAGAAAATTCTGGAAGGAAAATTCATTACTCGCTATGATTTAGAATACGAGACTCCCAGTGGCAGAATCAAAAATTACGAGATGATAAGCCGCAACAAGAATATAACTTCATTTCAGCAGCTGCATGACGGAAAAGTGGATGCCGTCGTTATGATTATGCACGACAAGGAGAATGAGCATATTCTTTTGAACAGGGAATTTCGCATGGCACCGGGTGAGTGGGTTTACAATTTTCCCGCAGGCCTCATCGACAAGGGCGAGGATGCCGCTTCTGCCGCCGAAAGGGAACTTAGGGAAGAAACCGGGCTAAAACTTGAACATATAGACGAAATCTGGCTGGAAAGCTATTCTGCGGTCGGCTTCTCAAACGAAAAGAACATTTGCATTTTGGGAAGTGCGGCAGGCGAAATTCGTCCCAGTGATTCCGAACTGGAGGAAATCGAAGCCTATTGGTATTCCAAGGCTGAAATCCGCGCGCTTTTAAAAGTTGCCCGCTTTGCAGCCCGAACACAGGCTTACTGTGCCCTTTGGAGCCGTCAGTAATGAAGCTAACTATGGTCGATTTTGAATTTAATGTCCGATAAAGCCTTGTTTACGACCTCGTCCATGGCAGAGTGAAGGCTTTCCTTTACAATCTCAACCTGAGTCTTTGAAAGTTTTTCTTCCCAAGAAGGTGAGACTATTTCTGTTTTGAAAAGTTCCGCAGGCTGAACTTTTATTGATTCGGCAATCTTGATAATCAGGTCAAAAGACGGTTTTGTAATCCCGCACTCAATGTTTCCAATTGTCCCGTTCGAGACGCTGCAAAGTTCCGCCAGTCCAGCTTGAGTTATTCCTGCCCTTTTTCTATAAAACCTCATTTTTTGGATGAAGTTTTCCTGATAGTCAGTCATAAACTCATTATGGCTGAGAAAAATTTAAAATGGTACAGAGCCAGAGTGAGAATCAGGAAGTCAATTTGCTCATTTTAAATGAGCACTGCCAGGATGTCCTTTTCGGGCACTTCAGTAATCACGGTTTCGCCCACATTTGACTGCAAGATAAAGCGCACCTTGTCAGAAGAATTCTTCTTGTCTTTTTTCATGGCATTAAGCAAAATTTCAGCTATTTTATTTTCGTCCCCGTATTTTTTCTTCATTTCCGGGTGAATGCTCTCCGTTTCCCAGCCGAAAGATGCAAGGCAGCTTTTTACACGGTTTGCGTACTCTTTTGTGCAGAGTCCGAGCCTTTGTGAGAGGTCTGCGGCCCGGGCCATTCCCCAGGCAACTCCGTCTCCGTGAGTGACCACTCCAAGGCCTGCCATTGATTCAAGGGCATGACCGAAAGTGTGGCCCAGGTTCAGCTGCATACGGATATTTTTTTCGGTCAAATCCTGCTCGACGACCTTTGCCTTGGCGTTAACGCAGATTCGTATTGCCTCGGCTACAAGGGGATTTTTACGGTCATTCAGAATTTCCGGGTATTTTTCAAGTTTTTCAAAAAGCTCAGGGGAGTAGAGGAGGGCTGTCTTTACGACCTCAGCCATTCCGCTCCTGTATTCGTGCTGGGGAAGAGTCTCGATGAAAGCCGGGCAGATGTGGATTTTCTGAGCCGGGAAGAAGGAGCCTATCATATTTTTGTATGAGTCAAAGTCACAGCCGGTTTTTCCGCCGATTGCGGCATCCACCATTGAAAGGAGGGTGGTGGGGACAAGCTCGCAGTGGGCGCCCCGCTTAAAGATAGAGGCGGCAAAAGCCGTCATGTCGGTGATGACTCCACCGCCGATTCCCACGAAGACTGCCGAACGCTGGCCGTTGTTGTCTAGGGCCGCCTTTACGATTGCAAGGACGCTCTCGATTGTCTTGTAAGGCTCACCGGGGCCAAGAATCAAAAGAACATCTTTTCCCCGCTTTCCCACGAAGCCCGGCTCAATCCTGGGGTGAGAGAAGTCCTCGCCTCGGAAAAAGTCAAGGAAGGAGTGCATTGAAGGAAGGGCAGCCACGCTCGTATCTGTGACGAAAATGCGCTGGGGAAGCGTTTCTTTTTCGGCAGAATAAAAAATTGCGTTCAAGTCAAGCTCGCCGTCATAAAAACGGATGAAAGTGCGGTCAGTTCCCGGATGCACCGGCGGGTAGATGATGTCTTTTTCTTCAAATGTCATTTTATTTAGTTAGGAGTTAGGAATTAGGAATTAGGAGTTTTTCACTCCTCACTCCTTACTCCTCACTCCTCACTCCTCCTTTAGTATTCTTTGTTCATCTTTTCGAATTCTTCGATTACTTTGTTCACTCTTGTAAGCTCACGGTTCAGGATTTTCTCGTAGTCCAGCTTGCCGTTGCCGATTCGCTCCCGCTCGTCTTCCCAGTTCTGGATTTGCTCCAAAAA
>DGTW01000306.1 GCA_002393835.1 Treponema sp. UBA4326 | reverse complement strand
CGAAGCGGAATGGAAAAAGAAGTCTGCAAGTGGCTTTGCCGCTCAAAAATTCCCCAGATCCGCTCTGTCAGCTGCAATCCCAGCACCCATGCCCGGGACGCTTCCTTTCTGGTAAAGTCAGGCTATCATCTTTCAAAATTGTATCTTCTTGATTTCTACCCTCACACAGCCCACATAGAATCCTTAGCATGTTTCGAGTACACCGAATGAAAAAAAACTTCCCATTTAAAAAAGTATCTTCAAAATCAAAATCCTTTCTCATAAAAGCAGCTTCAATAATTTTCAGTTTTCACTTTTCAGTTTTAAGCTTACATTCCCAGACTCCATTGAGGAATGCAGACCTTGCGCGGCAGGAGCCGAGCTGGCAGGCCGTAATCGGTGGAAACGCCGTCTCTCCCTGCATTGAGACTTCTTACGGAATCGCCCTTCTGAGCGACGGCCGCCTCCTTTCAGCCTGCACGAATTCTGGCGTTGTAATCTGGCAGAGGAGCATCAAGGGCCGCCCCTCGCCCTACCTGGCTTCTTTTGGTGACTTTCTTTATGTGGTGACAGACAGCTCAACGGTCAACCTGGTGAATCCTTCAGGCCTAACTCTCTGGAGTGCCAAATGTCCCTTTAAAATCACGGATTTTCCTGTGGTCGGTCGTGACGGCAGGGTTTTTGTCCGGGGGAATAAAGCCATAGCCTGTTTCGGCCTTGACGGAAAACGCAAGTGGATTGATGACATTGAGGAAGTCGGAAACCTGCCTATTTCAGTGCTTGATGACGGAAGCCTGCTCCTTTTCCTTAAAAAGGCCAGAAACAATCAGACTGTCGCAAAAAGATTCTCCCCATTTGGAGAAAAGCTTGAGGACATAACTTTTACGGCAACTCTTTCTTCCTGCGAAAGCTGTGACAAGGGCGTTCTCGTTTCCCTCTCAAACGGCTCAGTGGGCCTGGTTACTGTCGAAAACGGTGAGGCCGGCACAAAATGGGTGAACGGCTCCGGCAACAGCAGGGGGGCTTTTAAAATCTGCTACTCAACAGGAAGCTCTAACGCAGCCTTCTTTTTTCAGAATGGAAGCAAAACCGAGACAGTAATCGTGCGTGCTTCAGACGGAAAGATTCTGAAACGCTTTCAGGTAGGACAAATCGCTCCCTCAGACTTCAAACTTGCCCGTGCTACCCAGTCAGGCTATTTCATCAGTGGTGCCTACACTGCCTGCGAATTCCTTGAGGACGGCACAATTATGTACGCCGCCAGCCTTCCTCCATCATCAAGCTGGAGCTCGCTTTTCTATACCAGCAAGAATTACATAATACTTTGCATGAAAGACTGGACCATGAAGGCCTTCCTTATGAACCAGACCACGAAATCAAGGATAATCAACTCAAAGTTAAAGTCAATCTCTTACATTCCTTCTATAAAATATGACCCGGTGAGCGCAGAGCTGGGAATCCGCCCCCTGAACGAGGAGAAAATGAGCGAAATTTCCGCCGCTTTTAAAAAGGGAGACTATGGGGAACTGGAAAAAGAATACCTCACTTTGCTAAAGACCGAGGCAGAAAATTACATAAACGCCTATGCCACTCAGACTTCTTTTTCAAGTCAGGGACATTCTAATTTCTTTTCTGAGAACGCCGTATACACCCAAAATCTGCTTTATTTGATGGGAAAAACCGGATGCCGAGACTTTTCCACTCTTTTTGCCAGACTCCTGCAGAGTAACCTTGATTCAGGTCAGCTCCTTTCAGTCATTGCAGCAGCCGGAAACGCCGGCTACGATGAGGGCGGACAAATGCTTTCTTCTCTTGAAAAACTCGTCATGGGAAAAATTCAGCCTTCCCAAACCGTGCTGCTGAAGGCCGTCTGTGATTCTACTTATGAGATTTGCCGTTACATGGGGAGACCTGCACTGAACAAACAGGGAAAAAACATAATCTCTCACCTTTTTTATCCTCAGTATGACAAGAATGTGCGCGACTATGCCCGAACTGTTCTCACAAAAATGATTGATTTGGAAAAAAAATAAATTATCTTTTGAATCATTTAGTGGTATTTAAGAAACTTTTATGATATAATTGAAGTGTTCTTTAAAGGAGGATTTAATGAACGAAAAAAAAGTTCTAAAAAAAATCGTAGCGGCTGTCCTGGCTCTGTCAGCTTTCGCAAGTCTGGCCGCGCTTGAAGTAGACCGGAGCGAAATTCAGAGTGCTGGAGCTGCAAATGAAATCGTATTCAGAAACTATTCTGGCCCTCATTCCGTAATTAACACAATCCAGCAAATTCGAGCAATCGGCTCTCAGCTGGGTAATAATATAAAGAAAAATCTTGCTGATGCGCGGACCGTGGGAGACTCAAACCGATATTCAGTAATTCATGCCGTAGACGGAACAACAGGCAAATTCGACGCTGACATTTTCATCATCGGAAAGAATGCCACCGTTGACCATATCACAAACCTCAGGCGAATTATCTCGGCCTACCTTGAGTCCGCTTATGGTTATTCTTCAAAAGATGCGGACACAATCGCCACTTTCGTAACTGTTTACAATGCGGTTTATCGTGGCAACCTTCAGTATTTCGAGTCAAGATATAAGGAAATCGTAACAAAAAATCTTTCTTCTTCAATCGTAGGTCTTTCTACCAATTACGAGGATTGGCCTGGAAAGAGCCAGATTATCATTCCTCTCTCGGATCTTAACGGAGGTTTGAGCACTATCGACACTTCTCTCATCTCTGACAAGCAGGTAGTCAAATCTATGCAGGGCGAGGAAGACAAGGGAATCGACGCCAGAAAAGGCATGGTAGACATAAAAGAGCGCGAAGCTGACAATGCCCAGGAAAAGGCCGATGAGGCTCAGGCAAAGGCTGACGAAGAAAAGGCTAAGCTTGCCGAAGAGCAGAAAAAGCAGGCCGAGGCTGATGCCGCCGCCGCTCAGGCCAAGGCAGATGCGGAAAAAGCCAAGGCAGATGCCGAGAAAGCAAAAGCCGATGCTGAGAAAGCTGCCGCAGATGCAGAAAAGGCCAAGGCAGATGCCGCAGAAGCCCAGAAAAAGGCAGACGAGGCTAAAAAAGAAGCCAAGGCAAATCCTAAGGATGAGCAGGCCCAACAGAATGCTGAACAGGCTCAGAAAGAAGCCGCAGAGGCTCAGAAAGAGGCTGCCGACGCTCAGGACGAAGCTAGTCAGGCTCAGAAGGATGCCGAAAGTGCCCAAAACGAAGCCGAAAATACGCAGGCCGCTGCTTCTGATCAGGCCCAGAAAACCGAGGAGCAGGCTCAGAGCGCAGAGACAGCACAGTCTCAGGCTGACAGCGCACAGGCGGCCGCTGACCAGAAGCGAAGTGAAGCCCAGCAGGAGCGCACTGCTATTGCAAAGGATCAGCAGGAGCTTATCGCTGAATCAAAGAAAAGCGAGGGCGAGAATGTCATTTATGGTCTTAAATCAATCGATGATGCCGGTATCACAAGCGAAATTGTAAAGATGAATTCTCAGGACGGAACCGTAATAAAAGAGTCTCCTGTGACTGTAATTCGTGGACGAACAATTTATGAAGACGGTGACAAGTTCATTGCCATTGCCGGAAGCAACATCGGTGTTGGAGCCGTAAAACTCGTCGCCATTGACAAAAAGAACCTTGAGATTGTCGCTGAGAGTGTCGAGAAACTTTCTGAGCTTTCCGTTCTAGTGGAAAATGAAGGAAGCTATTTCTGCACTATTCAAGACGGAAGTGATTTCTACATCGGAAAATTCAATGCCAATATGGAAAGCCAGCTTCGCTCATCTGTAAAGGTAAAGGCCGCGACACCAATTACTGTCACAGCCAAGGGAATTATGGTTACTGACTCAAACGGTGTGGCAATCATCCTTAATCCCGCAGACCTTTCTAGCATTTCGCCAGAGTCTAAGCCGGACACAAGGAATGTTCTTCAGAGAGCAGGAGCAGCGGCTTCTAACCTCTATGATGCCAAATAAAAGGTCTTGGCCACAAATGTGGTAAAATAAAGCCCCGGTTTTGGAACTTCAATCCAACCGGGGCTTTATTTTATTCGTTTTCGTTTGTTTTGCTTTCGAA
>DGTW01000231.1 GCA_002393835.1 Treponema sp. UBA4326 | reverse complement strand
TGACAGGCGGAGAATTGTGTGCCTGTAAAATCCTTGACGCTTTTAATATCACTCAGCCCACTCTTTCTCATCACATATAATTAAAACGAGAAGTGCAATGAATGAAGATACCCGTCGTTGATTTTTTTCATCAGATTATATAATATGATGTTGCTCACGCGGAGGGCGTGTCATTCAAATGGAAATGACAGGCTGGATAAAGTGCAGGTTGAAATACCTGAATTTTATCCAGCCTTTTTGTTTTTGGAGAACTTATGGCTGAAACAACTTTGTTTACTTCCGGGAAAATTGCTCCCAGGCTGCTTCGTTTTGCCCTTCCAGTTCTTGGGGCATTGTTTTTACAGTCTTTTTACGGTGCGGTGGACTTGCTGATTGTAGGTCAGTTTGGAAATGCGGCTGATGTTTCTGCGGTTGCAACCGGAACCATGATGATGCAGACCATCACTTTTATAATCGTGGGGCTTGCCATGGGAACGACCATTCAGATGGGGCAGGCATTGGGGGGCGGTAAAAAGGAAAAGGCTGCGGTCATTGTTGGAACGAGCATAATCTTCTTTGCTCTGCTGGCACTTGTTGTTACTGTCATCATGATTTTTCTGACTAAGCCTTTTGCCCTTCTCATGCAGACTCCAAAAGAAGCCTTTGACAAAACCTGCATGTATGTCCATATCTGTTCGGCGGGAACGGTTTTTATTACTGCCTACAACATGATGGGCGGAGTTTTCCGGGGAATGGGAGATTCTAAGACTCCGCTTCTGACGGTTCTTGTCTCCTGCATAATTAATATTTTCGGTGATTTGCTTTTTGTTGCAGTTTTTAACATGGCGGCGAGCGGAGCGGCTCTGGCTACAGTGATTGCCCAGGCTTTGAGCGTCCTTTTCTGTCTGATTGTTGCCAAAAAACGGGGGCTTCCCTTTGCATTTTCAAAAAAGAATATCCGCTGGAAAGGAAATCTTGTGGCTTTAGTCTGCAAAACAGGTGCTCCCATTTCCTTGCAGGACGGGCTAGTTACGATTTCTTTTCTTGTGATTGCGGCAATCATCAACCGGCTTGGTCTGATTGCTTCTGCGGGAGTAGGGGTAGCGGAAAGAGTCTGCGGCTTTATCATGCTGGTGCCCATGGCTTTTTCTCAGTCTTTGAGCGCCTTTGTCGCCCAGAATATCGGAGCCGAAAAATATGACCGGGCAAATAAAGCTCTGTTGTATTCTATTGCGGCCTCTTTGTTTTGCGGTCTTTTTATGGGATATTTTGCCTTCTTCCACGGAAATCTGCTTTCTGCGATTTTCTCTAAGGACAGCGATGTAATTGCGGCCGCTCACTCCTACCTGAAGGCTTATGCCATCGACACTCTTTTTGTTTCATTCCTCTTTTGCTTTATCGGCTATTTTAACGGCTGCGGAAAAACTTCCTTTGTTATGATTCAGGGAATCATTGGTGCTTTTGGCGTGCGAATCCCGCTTTCCTATCTGATGAGCCAAACGCTGAATCCAACGCTTTTTAGAATCGGACTTGCGACACCTTCTTCGACTTTTGTTCAGATTACTTTGTGCGGAATTGTATTTTTGATTCTGGAGCGGAAGAGAAGGGGAGTTTTGAATAAGATGGCAGAATGAATGAAAGATGGCGAATTGTGCTATAATTGAGTCGAGGTCTGACGAAGATTGATTATGAGTTCTGATTATAATAAGGCAAAATACAAAAGAACAGGCTCCGTTCTGAGCAAAAAATACTTGCATTTTATGATTCCTGCCATTCTGTCCGCCGTTGGGCTTTCACTGAGCGAATTTGCAGACAGCATGGTCGTTTCACGATTGCTTGGCTCCGATGCCTTTGCCATAATCAACCTGGGAACACCAATCGTTTTTGCAGTCTCCTTTATTTACACGGTAACAGGATTGGGCGGCTCGCTTTTATTAGCGGAAAACCTAGGAAAGAAAGATAAGGAAAAAGCCAATCAATATGTACCCCTCTCTACAGCCCTGGCTTTATTCTCCGGTCTGCTGGTTTTTTCTTTATTGGCGATATTTCATTCCAGACTCGGAGATTTTTTTGGCTGCCCTGAAGAATTACGGGCGGAATTTAACCTTTATACCTGGGTGCTTATATTTTTTCTGCCAGTTGGCATCCTTCTCATGCACATAAGCTATTTTCTTCCTGTTGTTGGAAGGCCCTTCCTTTCCATGGGGCTTGTGGTTTCTGTAAATGTATTGAATATCATTCTGGATTTTGTTTTTATACGGGGATTTTCTATGGGTTGTGAAGGAGCGGCAGCGGCTACCCTTTTTTCGTATATCATTGTCTTTATAGCCATACTCTTTATCCGGCCTTTTGGTAAAAGCTCTTTAACAGCTTGGAAATCCTGGAAAAAAGTTCAGGCCGTTAAGGAAATCGTAAAAAAAGGAATGCCTTCCGGCTCTGTACAGGCAGGCTATCTGGTGACAACGATTTTCTGCAATTATTTTATGAATCTCTCTTTTGGGCTCGGCGGCGTTGTTGCAATGTCTCTTTTTGGCCAGATGGACTCCTTTATTTCCATTGCACTGACAGGAATCGTTGACAATAACGCTTCTTTTGCCGCCATGCTGAAGGGTGAAGGTGACTACTACGGAATCCGGGCTTTGACCAGGCGGGTTACTTTGCTGATTCTCCTTGTATGCTCTCTCCTCTCGCTTGCCTTCGTCCTGTTTCAGTACCCTATTGCCGCAATATTCAACATTCATGATTCGGCTTCGCTGGAACTGATTGGCAAACTGCTTCCTGTTTATGTTCTCCATTATCCCCTGTATTCTGTTCTTCTTGTACTCAGGGACATCTACAATACCCTTGACAGAAGCGGATATGCCACGCTGCTTGGTCTTCTGGATAAAGTGATTTCTATCCCTCTTATTGGCGGGGCGCTTTATCTTCTTTTCGGCGGCTATGGCTTGATTGCATCATTTCCTCTGAGCATGATTCTCATTTTTTGCCTTGTAGCTGTAGTTAATCACCGGTTTGTACGAAAGTCAAAAGGCAGATATTCACCCTTCCTACTTTTGGATGAGGAATATCCCCTGAAAGCTCTATGCTCTTATTCCGTAAAATCTTTGGAAAACCCGGCGGATATAGGTCTTTGGATAGGCAAAAGTCTTGCCGAGAAATCAACGGATTTTCGAATTTCTGATAAAATATGCCTTGCCGCTGAGGAGATGGGAACATACATAGTCGAGCATTGTGGCGCCGGAAGCTCAGTTGATTTTCTTGTTAGCAGAAAAGGCAATGACTATATGCTTACATGCAGAAACTCCGGGGAGCCATTTTTCCCTATAAAGGAGGGCGAAGGGGAACTGTCGCCAAATGAGTTGATTTTGACAGGCTTGTTCAAAATCCGGCATGAGTATATTTTCGGCTTGAATTCAACAAGCCTAACAATAGCAATGGAGAAAAAATGAAAAAGAAAATCCTTGTCGCAGAACCAATGTCCACTTCTTTCAATTTTCTCGATGACATCAGGCAAAGAGGGTATGAGCCTGTCATTCTCGAATCCTATATTCCCGAAGGATATGCCAGAAGGCTGATGGACGCTGAAAGAAAAATCAAATATGCAAGGATAAACTATCCGATTACAATCATAAAAGAAAATCCCGATTACGCAATAACTTTGCAGGAAGTTCGCCACCTTGACCCCCTCCTTATCCTTGTGGGCGGCGAGGAAGGCGTTGTCATAGGAACCCGCCTTGCAGATGATTTGGGCTTACCAGGAAATCCCTTTTCAAACATTACGAAAATGACCCAGAAAAGCGTCATGCACAAGACCCTGAAAGAAGCCGGACTGAGATACATCGATGGAAAAGAGGTGTCTTCCTGGGAAGACTGCCTTTCCTTTCTTGAAAAAAGTGGAAATGAGAATCTTGTGCTAAAGCATGTTCACGGAGTTGCCTCTGTCGGCGTTCATCTGATTCACGGCAAGAATGAATTGCGCACAGCCTTCCAGCAGGAAGCGACAGCGGAAAATATGTTTGGAGAGGCGGAAAACCGGCTTTTGCTTCAGGAGCGAATTTTCGGGGAAGAGTATATCGTCAATACAATCAGCCGAAAGGGCATACCAGCCTTAATATCTGTATTTCGCTATTATAAAAAGCAAATGCCTTCAGGCTCAATCGTCTACAAAGGTCTTGAAGTTGTCTCGGAGCTTGGGCAGAAGGAGACAGAACTCGTCGAATACGCCTTTAAAACAGTCAGGGCGCTTGGAATTACAGACGGACCCGTTCACGGCGAGTATATGATTGATGAAAATGGTCCCGTTCTTATAGAAGCTAACTGCCGCGTGATGGGAGGAAGTGTCCCGCCAGGATTTTTAGACAAAGCCTTTGGCTATCACGAAACGGATGTAATTCTGGATTCTATGCTGGATGCCGAATATCACAAGGCTTTTCTGAAAAAGCCCTATTCTCCTTTATTAAAGGGCTATGTT
>DGTW01000351.1 GCA_002393835.1 Treponema sp. UBA4326 | reverse complement strand
CTTCGCGTTTTCCGCTACCCCTTCTACAGGGGCAAGCCCCCGTACCCCCAATTTGCATTACCTTTATGGAGCGACTGGCACGGGTAAAACCGAGGTCTTCATGCAAGTTTGTGAACGACTGCTTTCTCAGAATAAGGGAGTCATTTACCTTGTGCCTGAAATTGGCCTCACTCCACAGGTTACACAGGCCGTAGTCTCCCGTTTTGGAAACACGGCCGCTGTCCTTCACTCAGGCCTTACGCCCAGCCAGAAACTTAGCGAGTGGCGGCGGATTTTGAAGCGGGAAGCCCGCATCGTAATCGGAGCCAGGAGCGCTGTTTTTGCACCTGTCCCCGATTTGGGAATGATAATAATCGACGAAGAGCACGATGGCTCTTATAAATCCGGAAACAGCCCCCGCTATCATGCCCGACAGGTGGCCATGTACCGCTGCTCAAAAAAGAAAATTCCCCTTTTGATGGGAAGTGCCACGCCGAGCGTTGAAGCCTGGAACATGATGGAAAACGGCGGCATCCAAAGGCATACTCTTACCCGTCGTCTTGCGGGAGGGGCAATGCCAGAAATTAAATGCGTTAACCTTACGGCACTTTCCATGGAAGGCTCCATTTCCCCTGTTTTGCAGAAGGAAATTGAGGCCTGCCTGGAAGAAAAAAGACAGGTCATCCTCTTTTTGAACCGCAGGGGCTTCACCCATTTTTTCCGCTGCAATTCATGCGGCTTTGAGCTAAAGTGCAAGAACTGCTCTGTCTCGCTCACTTTTCATAAAGCCGAAAAACGCCTCCGCTGCCACTACTGCGGCTATTCTGTCTCTCCCCCGCAAAGCTGCCCCGAGTGCGGCTCCCTTGATGTGGGCTACTCAGGTTTCGGCACGGAATTCATCGAAAACGAAGTGAAGGCAAAATTTCCAAATGCAAGGGTGGTTCGGCTTGACACAGATTCCCTTTCCCACAAGGGGGAGCTTTCTGAAAAAATCGAAGCCTTCAAAAAAGGCGACTATGACATATTGCTTGGAACCCAGATGGTAGCAAAGGGGCTTAACTTCCCTAATTTAAAGCTCGTTGGCGTTGTCCTTGCTGACACAGGCCTTCACATGCCGGATTTCAGAGCTGCCGAGCGAACTTTTTCCCTTATCACGCAGGTGGCAGGACGGGCAGGCCGATTTTTTCCTGACGGCAAGGTCCTCGTGCAGACTTACTGTCCCGATGCCTCGCCTATAGCCTATGCGGTTGCCGGAAAAACCCAGGAATTTTACGAAAGTGAGCTTGAAGTTCGGAAAATGCTTAACTTTCCTCCTTTTTCCCGACTTTTACGCCTTGTTTTTCGTGCCCCATCCGAGGCTCAGGCTTTTTCCGGAGCAAACGGGGCGGCCGGAATCCTTCATCAGATTTTGCGTGGACTGGCGGCAAAGCCTTCAAAATTTCAGGAAGCGGCCATGCAGTCTGAAATTTTAGGGCCAGCCGAGTGTCCGCTTTCAAAAATCGCCGCAAATTACCGCCAGCAAATAATCCTTCGCGGGCCTTCTGTCTCGCTTCTTCAGTACATGGCTCAGACTTTCCGTGACAATTTCAAGTCTCCGGGTGAAGTCTACATTGAGTATGATGTTGATCCTGTCTCGCTGTTGTAAAACTCCCTTTATTTCTATAAAATTGACAATGATATGAAAATTGCAATGTTTACGGATGCTTATTTTCCTCGCATTAACGGAGTGACGGTCTCCGTTCATTCTTATGCCCTGGAACTCAGTAAGCTCGGTCACAAAGTTGCCATTGTCTGTCTTGAATATACCGAGGAGCAGCAGAGAAATTCTTTTTTTGACGAAAAAAAAAGCGATTCTTCTTTCCCCTTTAAAATAATTCGTATTCCTTCCCAGTGGATTATCTGGTCAGACGAAGACCGTTTTGCCCGCTTTGACTGCTGGCGCTACCTTAAAAAGCAGGTTGATGCTTTCGGACCGGATCTCGTTCACGGTAACGGAGAGTGGTCTATAGGCTACCTTGGTGCCATGTATGCCCGCCATCGTCATCTTCCTTTTGTCTACACTTTTCACACCATGTGGGAAGACTACATAGCCAATTACACTTCCTTCATTACATCTCTCATTCCTGACAAGGGGCTTCGTTTTGCTGGAAGGACTCTCGTAAAATTCTACTTAAAGAGGGCCAATCTTATCATTGCCCCAACAAAGCATATTGCCCAGGTCGTTGAGCGATACGGAATCGACCGTCCCATGCACATTCTTCCGACAGGCATCCCTGACAACAAATTCGGTAAATATTCTATTTTTCGTGCCCAAGCCATGCAGCGCACTTTGAGCCGTAAATTTCCTGCCATGAGGAACCGAAAAATCCTCCTTTATGTGGGGCGTGTCGCATACGAAAAGAACCTTGCCTTCCTTTTTGATGTCCTCCAGAAAGTTCAGGAAATTGAGCCAAAGGCCTGTCTTCTTATGGTCGGAGGTGGCCCCTATCTCGAAGAGCTTAAGGAAAAGGCCAAAGAGCTCCAAATCGAAAAATCTGTCTGCTTTACGGGCTATGTGCCTTCAAAAGACGTAATTTACCTCTACCGCATGTCGCAGGTCTTTGTCTTCCCAAGCAAAACTGATACCCAGGGGCTTGTAACTATTGAATCCATGATGGCGGGGCTTCCTGTGGTTGCAATCGGGGAGCTTGGAACTGTTGATGTCATGCAGGGAAATCACGGGGGATTTATGGTCGGGGATGATGTAAATGAATTCTCACAGAAAGTCATTGCCCTTCTCAAAAATCCAAAATTGAGGAAGAAAAAATCTGACGAGGGAAAAGAATGGAGCCGTCAGTGGAAAATTTCTTCCCTCACGCCAGAACTGATAAAATGCTACGAAAAAGTTCTTGAAGAAAAAAATAAAAAATAAAGGTATCTCTAAAAATTATATTTTTTACTGATGCCAAATTCTATAAATTTTAAATGCTGGAAATTATGAAAACGAAAAAAATTATACTAATCGCACTTTTTAACCTGTCTTTGCTTTCTTTGCCTCTCTTTTCGGAAAAAAGCTCTCTTTTTGAGCGTTGTTCCAGAAGTGCCCAGGAGCTTGTTCCGAGTGGACACTGGATTTATGATGCGATTATGGCACTGAGCCTTGAAAATCGTGCCTTAAATTTTGCGGACAGCGCTCCTCTTTCCATTCAGGAATTACGCACTTATCTTGATGAAGTGGACTATGATTCATTGAGTGAGGCCGGACGCAGCCAATATGACCGCATTGAGCGCTATGTCGCTGACAGGCGTTTTGCCCTGGGCTCTGACCTCATCTCAATCAGCCTGGAGCCAAAATTCAATGTTTCTGCCTTCTACAAAAGCAATGATGACATTGACTGGGTTTACGACCGTTACAGCA
>DGTW01000011.1 GCA_002393835.1 Treponema sp. UBA4326 | reverse complement strand
AGCTGCTTCTGGTGATTCCAGAAATTCCGACCTGAAAGCAAGTCCCTGCTGTTTTCGCTCCATGCGTCAATCATAAACTCAGCCGGGCTGTCTGAAAAATTCGCAACGACATGAATCGTTCCACGACGGAAGGCAAAAACATGGCTGTCCTGAATGTCGTAGAAGAAGATTTCACTTCCGCCCAGCATGGGCTCTTCTTTTCTAAGGGCAATGACTTTCTTAACGAAATCAGCCACCATCTCCTGTGACTTGTATTCGCTTTTTTTGCTCCAGTCGATCTTGATTCTGTGAACCCAGCGGCTGTCTTCTTTTTTGCTCTTATCGTCCCGGTATGAGTAATCGTTAAGCAAAGCCTTTTCGTCCCCGGCATACAAAAGAGGAAGCCCCGGCAAAGCCATCTGAACGGCGTACATCATCTTCATGCGGGAAACGGCCATACGGCGAAGTTCCTCATCATTTCGATTTTCGGCCTGCTCCAGGCCCGCAAGACTCGCCATTGTTCCGCAGATTCGGCAGTCACCGGTCGTGGGATTGAGCTGGAAAGGCTCGCCTGTGGCAAAAGAGCCTTCAAAGCGGCCGGTAAAAAAGCGGTTCAAAAACTGGCGGTGATTGAAGCCGTTGATTCCGAGGCGGGCGGCATCTTCATCACTGAAAGTCCAGCCAATGTCGTCGTGGCAGCGGATGTAGTTTACCCATGCACAATTTTCCGGGATATGCCAGCGATTTTTGAGTGAAGTTGAGAGCAGCCTTGTGTCCCGGGTAGCGACAGTTGACCAGAAAAGCGCCATCTGCAGGGGATTGTAGCTCAAATGGCACTCAGAGCCATTGATGTACTTGATTACCTCGTCAGGATGGACAATCGCCTCGCTCTTGAACTGAAGGCTTGGGCAGGCAATAGAAGAGACATACTGAAAGGCCTGAATCAGGGTGTGAGCCTTGGGCAAACTCTCACAGACAGTGCCCTTCTCTTTCCAGACAAAGGCAAGGGCATCAAGGCGGAGGACATCCACGCCAAGGTTTGCGATAAAAAGCATTTCCTCGACCATGGCGAGAAATACTTCAGGATTGGAATAATTCAAATCCCACTGAAAGGAATTGAAGGTCGTCCAGACCCACTCATCGTTCTCAGGAAGATAAGTGAAAGAGCCTCGGCGGACAGTAGGGAAAATCTCCCGCAAAGTGGCATTCCAACTGTCAACCTCGGTCTTGTCCTTGTAGATATAATAGAAATCTTTAAACTTAGGGTCGCCTTTGCGGGCTTTTTTTGCCCATTCGTGCTCATCGCTTGTGTGATTGAAGACAAAATCCAGCACAAGGCGGATTCCGTTTTTGTGAAATTCATCGGCAACGAGCTTTAAGTCCCCGATTGTGCCCAGTCGGCTCTGAACTTTTCGGTAAGAAGAAATTGCATAGCCGCCGTCATTCTCACCTTTGGGGCAGTCAAAAAGAGGCATCAGGTGAACATAATTCACGCCTAAGTCTTTGAGATAAGGAATTTTTTCGATAAGACCTGGCAAATTTCCAGCAAACAAATCGACATAAAGCATCATGCCCACAGTTTTTTCACTGAGGTACCATGGAACAGCTGCATTCGCAGCTGTTCCTGAATTGTTCGCACCACAAGCTATTGCCTGCTCGTCCGCATCGAAGAGATAGCCTGACTTTCGCTGGCTTGCGGCCTTTTTCATAATTCCTTCAAGGCGGGAGAGAATCTGATAAAAATCCCAGCGATGACCGTAAAGCTCATAAAGGCGGGAGGTCAATTCCGCCATATTTCTTTCAAGTTGTTTCTGATACATAATTTTCCTATGTGGCAGTCAAAAAAAATCCCGGGGTTTTAGGGGCTTTGCCCCTAGGCGAAGGGGTAGCGTAAAACACGAAGTGTTTGGAGCGAGGGGAAGACTTTCCCCATTAAAACTCCCAACTGCAAACTGCAAACTGCAAACTCCTAACTGCTAACTGCAAATTGCTACCTGCTAACTGCTACCTGCTACCTGCTAACTCCTAACTCCTAATTCCTAACTCCTAACTCCAATTACCCCTTGACCGAACCGGCCAAAAGTCCTCGGACGAAGAATTTCTGTAAGCCAAGGAAGACACCCAGAGGCAAAATCATGGAGACAAAGGCTCCCGCCGTAAGCAGGTGCCAGTCAGTTCCACGGGTTCCCGCCATGTTCAAAAGACGAACCGTTACGACCTGAAGCTTGGCCCCCGCCCCGGAAAGGAAAACCAGGGAAACCAGCATGTCATTCCAGACCCAGATGAACTGGAAAATAGCGAATGAAGCGATTGCAGGAGCCGAAAGAGGCAGAATCAGGCGGACAAAAGTCGTAAAATGGCTGGCTCCGTCGATGAAAGCCGATTCAAGGATAGAGCGAGGCAGACCTGAAATATAGTTGTACATCATGTAGGTGGCAAGAGGCAGACCAAAGCCTGTGTGGGCAAGCCAGATTCCAAGATAAGTTCCGTTAAGGCCGATTTTGTTGTAGTCACGAAGAATCGGAATCAGGGAAATCTGCAGGGGAACGACAAGGAGTGCGATAATCGTCGCAAACATGATGTTCCGCCCCTTAAAGCTGAGCCAGGCAAAACCATAAGCCGCAGCCGCCGCAATCAGAATCGGAATGATGACCGAAGGAAGGGTGACTGTGATTGAAGAGAGGAAAGCGCTGAGCATTGTCGCCCCGCGGACAGTTGCCGTGCCAGAAGCATTACCAACGCTGAATCTCTGGCCGAAAAGAACCTGGTTGTAGTTGTCCAGGGTAAAGCTCTTCAAGTCAGCGAAAGCCTTCCACCAGCCCGTCGAAGAAGCGGCATCAGCTGTGCGGAATGAAGTGACCAGAATTCCCACGGTGGGGAGGGTCCACAAAATGCAAAAAAGAATGAGAATTAGTGTAATCAGAAGTGCCCAGGGGCCTTTTTTTATTTTTTCCTGTGATTTCATTTAAAAGCCTCCTTATTGTGGAACTCTTTCAGGTTATAGTAAATTACAGGACTTACGCCAATCAGAATCAGGATTGCGATTGCCGAGCCTCGTCCGTAATTCTGGAATGTGAACATCTGCTTGTACTGCTGGCTGGCCAAAACTTCAGTACCGAACATTCCGTTTGTCATTGAGTAAACGATGTCGAAGCACTTCAAGGCCGCGAGAAGAATCGTAGTGGAAACGCTGATAATAGAAGCCCTTATGTTGGGAATGACGATTTTTACCAGAGTCGTGAGTTCGCCGGCTCCGTCGATCCTGGCAGCCTCAAGCATTTCTTCGGGAACTGCCTTCAATGCCGCAGAAAGGACGACCATGGCAAAGCCTGTCTGAAGCCAGACGAAAATCGCAATCAAAAAGAGATTGTTCCATGGAGCCTTTCCCAGCCAGTTTTGAGGAGCAAAACCCAAGGAGGTGACAATTGAATTCAAGAGGCCAATCTGCTCTGCCCCGCCGAATTTTGCTGAATACATGAACTTGAAGATTACGCCCGCCCCTACAAGTGAAATTGACATGGGGAGGAAGACAAAAGTCTTCGCGCCTTTTTCGATGTAGCTTCTCTCCGCCAGGATTGCGACAAGGAGTCCGATAAGAACGCTGAAGCCTGTGCCGAGAACAAGCCAAATCAGAGTGTTTCGGATTGAGACCAGCATGGAACGGTCAGTGAAAAGGTACTTGTAATTGGCAAACCAGACGAATTTAGTTGAGCTTTTATCCATGAAGCTCAGCATAAGAGAGCGCAAGGTCGGAAGAAAAAGATACCAGCCCATAATGAGCACTGCCGGTCCGATAAAAATATAAGGGACGATTTTATTGTAGATTTTTGTCGGGAAAATCTGTGCAAGAAGGTTGAGCGAGTAAAAAATCAGCACAACGGAAGAAACGCCCCAGACAATGGCAAGCAGAGTCGTAGGCACCTGAGAAAGAGTATTAGCTTTCAGAAGATTAAAACCGCTGACAGCCACGGCAGCCGTAACAAGCACAACAAGCACAGTTTTGATAATGTCCGCCGGCGAAGCAAAGTTCCTAAGCGTTCGTGTTTCAGCCATAGTTTTCTCCTATGTTAAGTGGAAAAAAGTTTGAGAATTGTCCTCAACAATTCAGTTGAGCAAAAAACGGTTGGAGTCGGCAAGCACTTTCGTTAGTGTGCTTGTTTGGTTGCGCTTAGCACTATTGTGCGTCAAACTCGCCTGAGCTTTGCTCACTGCGATGTTTGATGGCGCGTTCCCGACGGGAGACCGTTTTTTGTTTTAGCCGATTATTCTTGAAATCGGCATTCACATTACTGAGGCCAGGTCTCGTCGATTACTTTGAGACAAGTTTTTGCGTCCTCGGCTCCCACTACATAATTGACCATTCCTGTCCAGAATGAGCCGGAACCAACTTCTGTCGGCATGAGGTCAGAAGCGTCAAAACGGAATACTGTCGCATTTACGAGAATCTTTGCGATCTGTCGCTCAAGGCTGTTTCCGTAATCATCGAAATTCTGATTTTTATGAGGGAACAAAGCTCCGCCGATTCTTGCCCATGGTGCGCAGGCCTCCCATGTCGTGAGGAATTTCATGAATTCTTTTACACCAGGCTTGTCAGTGAAAGCGACGAACTGGTCTCCGCCACCCAAAACCGGGGTTCCCCATTTTTCATCAACTGCCGGGAGAGCAAATACGCCTACATTTTCCTCAAGATTGTTCTGGATTTCCTGCTGCATAAAGCCCGTGATAAAGTTTCCCTGGCGGTTCATCATGGCTTTAGGAGGATTCTCGAACAAAGGCTTGATGCTGTCTCCGTAGTTCAGGGAAACGATATTTGCAGAACCTCCGTAAACATATTTGTTGTTCAGGAAGATTTCTCCGCAGTAGTTGAGGGCATTCAAAATTGCCGGGTCGTTGAATTTAATCTCGTGATTTACCCATTTGTCGTATACATCAGGTCCGGCAGTTCGGAGAACCATATCCTCAAGCCAGTCCGTTCCAGGCCATCCGGTTGCAGCAGCTGATTCAAAACCTACAGACCATGGACTAAGGCCATCAGCGACCATCTTGTTTTCAAGCGTCCTGAGATCTTCCCATGTCAAAGGAACCGTGTATCCCCGTTTTGCCCATTCCTTTTTGTTGTACCATACGAAGCTCTTTGCGTTTACACGGTGGAAAATACCATAAACCTGTCCCTTATGAGAGCCAAGTTCCTTCCAGACAGGAGCATAGTTCGCATCGATTGCAGAAACTACCTCTGAATCAAGCGGAACGAGATAGCCTGCGTCCGCAAATCGTTTCATCGTGCCGGGCTGAGGAATTGCGGCGATGTCTGGAGGAGTGTTTGCCTGAGTCTCAACCTGAATCTGAACCTCAAAGTCAGGGCTTCCTTCATAAGTAACATGGAACTGAGGATTCTGCTCATTGAAAATCTTTACGATTTCCTGGAAGCGTGCCTCTTCCTCTCCACGGAATGCACCTTCAACACGGATACTTCCGTCATCAGTCTTTGCAGCTTGTTTTTTCTCATTGCAGCCAGTGAGAGACAAAAGTGCAAGCACGGCGAAAGCGGCGGAAAACTTAGCCACTGTTCCAATCTTTGAAATTCTTTTCATATAGCCCCCTTATATAAACCCGGTTATCTGCCGGTTGTTTCCCTTTCAATTACGGAGATTGGCACTTTCATCACCACACATCCCCGGTTTCTGTCCTTTATTCGCTCCAGGACAAGACGAGCCGCCATCTTCCCTGAGTCACCAAGATTCTGGTTCACGGAAGTCAGACCTATGTACTCGGCCATATCGATGTTATCAAAGCCGATTATCCTGATCTGATGCGGGATTGAGATTCCTTTGACAATCGCAAGCCGAATCAGCCTGGCCGCAATCACATCACTCGAACAGAAAATTCCGTCCGGCAAATCATCCTGCTCCAAAAACTTCGTGATTCCCTCATCAAGTGTCCCCTCCGAGAATTCCCCGAGCCAGATATGATTATCAGGAATCAAAATTCCCTTGTTCGCACAATAAAACTTGAAGCCACGAAGCCGCTCTTCAGTCGCCCCCACCGTGTACACAAGCGTTGACTTCTCACCGATAAAAGCAGGTTTTTTACAGCCTTTATCACACAAGAACTGGGCTGCCTTTTGCCCGCCCAGCAGGTTCTGGACGACAACACAGTCAAAATCCTCATATTCATTCTCTACAAAGCATACAGGGAAGCTCGCCCCCCTGAGCAGTTCAAGCACATTCTCCTCAAGCTTTACACAAAGAAATATAAGTCCGTCCACCCGCTGAGTATTCACGAGCATCTGCACATAATTCACCAGATCTTCCTCAGTATCAATCGAATAGACAACAAGCTCATAATGCTCTGAGCTCAAAACAGAGGCAACACCCCGAAGCCGCTCCATAAAAGACGGCTGAGTAAAGAAAGGAGCGACCACCCCGATTTTTTTGTAAGAACTTCGGGCCTTAGCAACTGCATCTGCCTTGGGAACAAAATTCAATTCCCTGATTGCCGACTGAATCTTCTCCTTTTTTTCCTGAGCCACACGGTCAGGTGCATTCAAAAATCGAGAAACAGTGGCCGAACTGACTCCTGCCAGGTGAGCCACATCATAAATTGTGCTTTGTCGTGAAACTGCTTTCATAAAACTAGTTACATTATACAGCAAAAAAAAATCCTGTCAACTGAATTTTACGAAATCAGGATTTTTTGGGATTTTCATGCGTTCATGCGATTTTAAAAATTTTCTCGATATTAGACTGCCGAACAACAAGGACATTACAACTGGCGCTTCCAATAATCTCAGCGTTAGTTGCAGAAATTTTATCATGGCGGACAGTGTTTTGAGCCGTGTCATTCGGCTGCTCTTTCCCGCCCAAAAGAATCATACTGGCACCGAAATCCTCGGCTGCCTTTATAAGCTCAGACCAGATGGCTCCTTTTTTTAGTTCAGTTTCGATTTTTACGCCCTTTTCAGCCGCCAGTTTCTCCAGATAAGTCAGGTAACGCTTGCCATCATCCTCCAGCCTCTTCTCATAATTGCGGCTTTCCTCTTCATAAAAAATCCGGCTCATGGTCAGCTGCTTAAGAGTAGAAGTATCCACGACATAAACCGCCTTCAAGTCACACTCATACTGTTTTGAAAGAAGGATTCCATACATGGCCGCATGAATCGACTGTTCAGAACCATTTACCGCAACAATAACTTTTTGAATCAGAGGCTTTATCATTTTGCGCTTCCCTTCCTGTTCTTCAGGCTCTTAAGGACGAAGGTATTTTCCCGCTCCCGTTCCTCAAGGACACTCTCTATGTAAGTCTTTGTTTCCCTGTCCTGAGGGATAATCATCTTGTCAAGGGCATTTACACGCCTCTGGGTCTTCTTTACCTCACTGGCCAGGCGCCAGGCAATCGTACGGATTGAAGCCATCTCAGTCAAAAGTGAAAGCAGCTTGAAGAACTCCACCATCACCTTATCAGAATCAGCATAGGTGCCCATAAAAGAATAGAAAAGCTGCTGTTTGGGAAGAGTAACTTCAACCGACTTAAAAGACATTCCGCCCGCAACAACATTTTTTTCCTTTATGTTATAGTCATAGTGAATCGACTTAGAAATACGCTCCGTTTGGTCGCCGCCCACGGTCATAAGCATGTTTTTAAGCGCCGGATAAGCCCTGGATACAGCCTTGTCAAGCTCACGCTCCAGCAGCTTGACTTTCTCGACAATCCGCATAAGCTCCATGACAAGAATCTCACGCTTCTGCTCCAGGAGGTCATAGCCGTCCACAGCCACAGAAAGCTGTTCCTTTATAGCGAGAAGATTAGATTTAGTAGGTGCAATGTTCAACTTACTCATAGTTAGCAGTTAGCAGTTAGCACTTAGCAGTCAGCAGCTTCACTAATCAAAAAGATTCTAAAACTGCTCACTGCACATTGCTACATGCTCACTTTTTACTCCTCGTCTTTCGGATAGTATTTCTCAATCAATTCCGGCTTGATTCGGTAAAGCTCGTTCTTCGGAAGGATTGTCAAAAGTTTCCAGCCAAGGTCCAGTGTTTCCTCGATTGAGCGGTTTTCGTGCTCTCCCTGCGTGAAGAACTGAGTCTCCAGAGCCTCGCCGAATTTTAGGTACATTCGGTCAACCTCGCCCAACTCTTCCTCACCGATGATTGCCGCAAGGTTTCGGATTGACTTTACCT
>DGTW01000110.1 GCA_002393835.1 Treponema sp. UBA4326 | reverse complement strand
GGCTTTTCATGGCATAGTCAAAAAGTTCATAGCCTTTTTGCGTGTCGTTCGTTAGGATTTCGTAGTAGACGCTTTCGCTTGGAATGTACATGAGCGCAAAATCAAAAGTGCCTTCCTGCGGGCGGATATATTTTTTTGAAATCTCGTCGATTCGGCCTTTGACAGAGCGGGTGAATTCAGTTTTTGCCTTCTTTTTTGATTCAGAGTCTTTTGAAGTAAGATAGCGTTCAAAACTTTCGAGCGGAAATTTTGAATCAACCGGAATTATGTTCTTTCCGAGCCTGATTATCGCATCCACGGCATTTCCGTCCGAAAATTGATATTGAACGGCAAAATTTTTGGGCGGGAGAGTGTCTTTAAGCAAATTATATAGAAGATATTCGCCAAAATTTCCCCGAAGTTTGGGCGCGTGCAGAATTGATTTGAGCGAGCTGACTTCTTTGCCAATCTCCTGCATTTGTGTGGCGGCGGCTTGGAGAGAGCCGAGTTTTTGCTGAATCTCTGAAAGAGGCGAGTGCGAGCGGGAAACTAAAAGCACAATCAAAAGAATTGTAAGAATCAAGATGAGAAAAGTTGCGGCAGCAACTGCCAGGTAAAGCGGATTGATATTCATGATATACATAATAAGATAAAAGTCGAGTTTTGCAAATTCCCAGATATTCCAAAAAACGGCGTGAAGGAGCGAAACGGCTTACGAAAACACAATTCATTTGGGGCGTTGCGGCCCCCCGCAGAGGGTATAGCGGAAAACGCGAAGCGGTTGCAGCGAGGGGGAGACTTCCCCCACCTGCTGAAATGTTTTCCACAATCCAGTATACTTTCCGCAGAAAACAGGAGCAAAAAATGACTTTTATTTCTTGGAACATAGATTCAATCAATGCGGCGCTGACTTCTTCTTCGGACAGGGCAAAACTTTCGCAGGAGGTGCTTAAAAAACTGGGCACTTACGATGCGGACATAATCGCGATTCAGGAGACTAAGCTTCCGGCGGAAGGTCCTTCGGATAAGCATCTTGAACTTCTGTCAGACTATTTCCCCGGCTACAAAATTGAATGGCTTTCTTCGGTTCCGCCGGCAAAAAAGGGCTATGCGGGCACGATGATTCTCTATAAAGAAAGCTTGTCTGCCCGTCGTGAAGTTCCTCGTCTTGGTGCTCCTGATACAATGGACGATGAGGGGCGTCTGCTGGTACTGGAGTTTGATAATTTTTATTTTGCCAATGTTTACACTCCAAATTCGGGCGACGGGCTTAAGAGGCTTTCCGAGCGTCAGAAATGGGACCAGCTTTATGCGGACTATCTTTCCAGCCTTGATGCGAAAAAGCCTGTGATTGCCTGCGGGGACTTCAATGTTGCCCACAAGGAAATTGACCTTGCAAACCCTGCATCAAATCATTTTTCGGCGGGCTTTACTGACGAGGAGCGGGAAGGATTTACAAAGCTTTTAGCCCGGGGCTTTACCGACAGCTTCCGCTATGTGCATGGTGATGTAAAGGACATTTATTCCTGGTGGGGCCAGCGGATTAAGACTTCGAAGATTAACAATTCGGGCTGGCGGATCGACTATTTTCTTGTAAGCGACCGCATTAAAAATCAGATAAAAAAGTCAGAAATGATTGATTCAGGCCCGCGTCAGGACCATACGCCGATTATTCTGGAAATTACAGCGGAATTATAGCAGAAAAAATTTCCTCTTGGCCTGAAGCAGAAATTGGTTTTTGCTTTTTTTACGGCAATTATTGCTGCGAGCCTTAGAGCAGTTCCGTATGGGGCTGCTTTTTTTATCGCTTTTTAAAAAAAATGCCTTATAATTTAGGGTATGAGAAAAGGCAGTGAATTATTTGAACGTAAAGTTTTAATCGTCGATGATGAAGAAATCAACAGGCAGATTCTTGGAAACATAATCGAAAGTGAATATAAGGTCGATTATGCAAAAGACGGAAAGGAAGCCCTGGAAAAAATTCATGACAGAAGTTCAGGCATTTCCCTGGTTATGCTGGACCTCCTTATGCCGGAAGTGAGCGGTTTTGATGTCCTAAGGCAGATGAATGAAGAAGGGCTTGCTTCAGAAATTCCTGTCATTGTTCTTACTTCAGAAAAAGAATCGGAAGTTGAAAGCCTTAAGCTTGGGGCGGCAGATTTTCTTACCAAGCCTTATGACAGGCCTGAGGTGATTCTTGCCCGGGTGAGACATGCCATCGAGCTTTTTATAAATTCAAGAATCATCAATGCAACGGAATTTGATAAACTGACCACTCTGTACACTCCTGAATTCTTCTTTGAATATGCTTCTCAGTTTGAAAACCGCTATCCGTCAAAAATTATGGATGCTGTTGTAATCAATTTTACCCGCTTCCATCTTTTAAATGAACTTAAGGGCCGTGCTTTTGGAGATAAGATTCTTTGTGCCATGGCAGACGGCCTGAGGAGCATTCTTTTAAAGACCGGGGGAATTGCAGGCCGTAAGGACGGAGACACTTTTTTTGTCTGGATTCCCCACCTGGAAGATTATAAAATTCTTATAGATAAAATAAATGAAAAACTTTCTTCCCTTCTCAAGGCGTCGGAAACAAGATTAAGAATCGGAGTTTATACTGACAAAGAAAAAAATCTGCCCCTTCTTCTCCGCTTTGACCGTGCAGTTCAGGCATGTAATTCAATCAGAAACCGTGCCGGCGAAGAAATCTGCATTTATGATGATGAAATGGCTGAGAGGGAAGTTTTTAATGCCCATCTTCTTGAAGATTTTGAAGCTGCCATTGAACAGAAACAGTTTAAAGTCCAGTATCAGCCAAAATTCAATATTACAGGTGACAAACCCGTTCTCTGCTCTGCAGAAGCTCTTGTACGCTGGATTCACCCTGAACTGGGCTTTGTGCGCCCGGACCTTTTTATTCCCCTTTTTGAAGAAAACGGCCTTGTAACAAA
>DGTW01000346.1 GCA_002393835.1 Treponema sp. UBA4326 | reverse complement strand
TTCTGAACCTTAACAGGTGAAAGAATAATATTCTCAAGGACAGTCTTGTGAGGAAAGAGCTCATAGGACTGAAAAACCATTCCAATTTTCTGCCTAATCTTATAGATATCTTTTTTATCTGGTTCTACGGGAAGTCCGTCTATAACTACTACGCCGCTTTCTATACTCTCAAGTCCGTTAAGACATCTAAGAAAAGTACTCTTTCCGCACCCGGATGGGCCGATGATGACTACTACCTCTCCTCTTTCCACAGAAAGACTGATGTCCTTTAGGACTACGTTTTTTCCAAATTCTTTATGTAAATGTTTAACTTTAACTAAATCGCTCAATTTATGTCCACCTTTTTTCCAGAGAAGCTGCCAGTCGTGAAATAGGCCAGCACACTACAAAATACAGGAGAAATACCACGGCAAAAACGCCAAATGCCGCATTTGGTGACGACCTTCTGTTGGCCTCGATTATCTGCTGCGCAACCTTCAGAACTTCTACTATTCCAATCATCATTACTAGCGAAGTTGTTTTGATCATTCTGGTAACAAGATTTATAGAAAGCGGTAGAAGCCTTCTAAGTGTCTGCGGAAAAATAATATAGAAATGAACCTGAGTTTTGTTAAAACCAAGTGCATACGCAGACTCATATTGTATCTTCGGTATGCTCTTAATAGAGCCCCTGACAAGATCTCCCATTTCTGCTGTTCCCCAGAATACGAAAACTATTATGGCAGAAATTTCCGCCGATATATTAAGTCCAAAAACTCTGGTACTTCCAAAATAAACAATAAATAAAAGAACCATCTGAGGCATGATTCGAACTGTCTCAAGATAGAGCCTAAGTACTGCTTTTAGTGCCCTATTCTTTGAAGTCATCAATACTCCAACAGCAAGTCCCAGAACAATACTGATCACTACTGATATAAGGCTGATTTCCACAGAAACCCATAGTCCCTTTAGAAGCCTTATCATATTTGTTCCTTTGAAAAGGACATCAATCCCCAAATTGTGCATATCTTGCCCTCCTTTCTACTACTGTTCCCAGTATTGACACAGGAAGAAGCATTATCAGATAATACACAACCAACAGGAAAAGACATTCTATAGTCTTGGCGTACATGCCTATCAGGTCTTTGGCCGTAAACATTAGATCCATAAGACTAATTGTGGAAAAAACAGAAGTTTCTTTTAACAGGAAAATCACATTTGCCACAAATCCCGGAATACTAATGGAAAAAGCCTGTGGCAAAACAATGTGAAAGAACACCTGCCCCTTAGTCATTCCAAGAGACAATGCACTTTCACTCTGAATTCTGTCAACAGACTCTAGACCACTTCTTATAGTCTCAATCATATATGCTCCGCCTATCAGTCCCAGTCCAAGGATTCCGCATATCTCAGCAGATATCCTGATCCCAATCTTGGGAAGTGCGAAATAAATAAAAAAGAGCTGAACCAGAAGCGGCGTATTTCTGAAAACTTCTATGTATGCAACTATGATCTTTTTTAATACCGGCACTCTGAAATACAAGACAGCTGCTCCCAGCAGCCCTATTGCAAAGGCTGCCAGGATTCCAAGCCATCCAATTCTGATAGTCAGAAGGATTGCCTCATTGTATAGAGGCAAATAGGTCTTAATAACCTCAATATCCATTACTTCTGTACCTTACCACCCTCTACTACAAGAGTATCCTCATAATCAGCTCCGTATGTATCAAGGAGTGTTGCCTCATAGTCAGCGTGGAAGAAGTTCTCCTCACCGATTGCCTTGATCTCATCATTGAGCCAGTTTAAAAGTGTCTCATTTCCCTTTGTTACTGCAGGAGCGATTGTATCAAGGCTTCCCAAAGATTCAATTCCAACTGCGAATCCTGGATTTTCGATAGCCCAGGCAAGAACTTCTGTGTTGTCTGTAGAAAGTCCAACACCACGGCCGTCTAAAAGTGCATTGTATGCTTCTGAATACTGGTCGAACTTCAAAAGATTTACTTCAGGATAATTGTTTGTGAAGAAAGTTTCTGCTGTTGTTCCTTTTGAAACAATCAGAGTTTTTCCTTTGAGCTGTTCAACATCAGTAATATAATCATTTTCGTTGGAAACAACACCGAGGGCACATTTCATATATGGAAGAGCAAAATCAACTTTTTCTGCGCGTTCTGGAGTAACTGTAAAGTTTGCAAGAACAAGGTCAACTTTTCCAGTCTGCAATACTTCGACACGAGCAGCAGCTTCTACAGGAACGTATTTAACTTTTACACCCAAATCTTTTGCAATTCTGTCGCCGAAATAAACATCATAACCCTGATATTTACCGTATTCATCAACATAACCAAAAGGTTTTTTATCGCTGAAAACTGCAATTTTAATAGTTCCGCTTTTTTTGATTTTTTCTACTGTTCTGAACTTTGGTTTAGCAGAAAGTGGTGCAACAGCAAGTAATAATGCGGCTGCTGCAAGTGATTTTAAAAGATTTTTTTTCATAATATGCCTCCATATAAATCTTCGTTTTGTTTACCCGTATTACCTATCACTTTGGTAGGTATATCTATTTATATAATTTTCTTAGGTTTGTGTCAATATTTTTTTGAGAAAAAGTTTTCTTTTTGCAGAATCCTTTATTTAATGATTAAAATTAAGGATTAAAATTAAAGATTAAAACATCTCACCTTGTGATTGTCCGTAATATCTGTGAAGGATGGAAGTTCATTTTTGCAGCGTTCTGTTGCTTTTGGACAACGGTAGGCAAAGGGACAGCAATGTTCTGCCTGCAGGGTAGTTTTTACTTCGATGTTGGAAGAAGTTAATTCTCCTTTTGCTCCGTCAAATAAAATCTTTGTGTAAGGATGAAGGGCTGCTTTATAAAGATTTTCTGCAGGGGCTTCTTCGACCATAACACCACGATACATTACGCCGATTGTGTCGCAAAAGTAACAGGCAACTTTTAAATCATGGGTGATAAAAATATAGCTGAGATTGTGTTTCTGCTTTAAATCCTGCAAAAGATTGATGATTTGTCCCTGAATACTTACATCCAGGGCAGAAACAACTTCGTCACAAATCAATAGTTCAGGATTCATGATTAGGCCACGAGCTATTGAGATGCGCTGTCTTTGTCCTCCCGAAAACTCTGCAGGACGACGATTTAAATCTTCTGGAGAAAGACCAACCTCGGTGATTATTTTTTCGGCAGCTTCCCAGGCCTGCTTTTTTCCCTGCCAGAGGGAAGAATAGCGTAATCCTGCTGTCATAACGTTAAAGACATTCATGCGTGGGTTGAGGGAGCGGGCAGGGTCTTGAAAAATATATTTTATTTTTTCGCGATATTTACGGAGTTCCTTTTTTGTAAAAGCTTCGACTTTGTGTTCTATGCCATCTTTGTCAGTGTAAATTATTTTTCCTTCTGTCTGCTTGTACATCTGGATTATAAGACGAGCTGTAGTGGTTTTTCCGCAGCCAGATTCACCAACAATTCCATAAGTTCCACCTTTTTTAAGTGAAAAGGACACGTCATTTACGGCATAAACCTTGTTTTTATTTTTTGCAAAGAAACCGGCTTCTAGATTAAATTGTTTCGACAGATTTTTTACTTCGATTATGTTCATAGAGTTTCCTCCATTTTCCAGCAAAGATAATCAGACTTGCCGCATTCTTCTTTTGCAAAAGAGCAGCGGGGTGCGAAAGGACAGCCTTTTTCGGGATTTGCTGGATCTGTAACGCGTCCAGGAATAGAAATCATTCTTTTTTTTGTATAATGGCTTCCAAACTCCGGCAGGGCTTTAACCAAGGCTTGCGTATAAGGATGGCGAGGATGATTCAATATTTGTGAGGATTCTCCGCTTTCCATAATTTGTCCGCCATACATTACGGCAATTCTGTCACTGATTTGTGCAACAAGATTTATGTTATGGCTTATGAAGATGATGGATAGTCCACGTTCTTCTTTGAGGCGGAGTAGAAGGGAAACAATTTGTGCTTGAATTGTAACGTCCAGTGCGGTGGTCGGTTCATCGGCAATTAAAAGCTCGCAGTTTTGTGCAAGGGCAAGGGCAATTCCGATTCGCTGCAGCTGACCGCCACTGAACTGATGTGGATAGGCTTTCAGACGACCTTCCGGATCTGGGAGACCAACTTCAGTTAAGAGAGAAACGGTTTTTTTGTCGGCTTCTTCTTTTGTGATTTCTGCATCTGTTACCCGGAAGGTTTCCCAGAAAACTTTGCCTATATTCTGGAGCGGATCAAAGCTTCTGCCCGGTTCCTGAAAAATCAAAGCAATTTTTTTGCCGCGGTAATTTCGTAATTCGTTTTGTGAAAGCGACATTAAATCTACAGTTTTTCCATTGTCGTTATAAAAAATATGTCCCTGTGAGCTGGCGTTTGAAGGCAACAAGCCTGGAATTGCTGTGGTTGAAACGGATTTTCCACTGCCGGATTCGCCGACAAGGCCTAAGATTTCGCCTTTTTTGAGATAAAAGCTTACTCCTTGGGCTGCATAAACTGGAATCCAATTTTTTCCACGAAGAATACGGAAGGTAACGCGGAGATTTTCTACGGAGAGAAGATAATCCGAAGGTGCGGTTGTTGGTACGGCTGGAGCGAGGGGCGCGCAAGTGACCGCTGTATTTTCAGTGCTCATTGGTTCCGCTTGCGCTTGCAGTTTCGCAGACGAAACTGCATAACGTTGATTTCTTATTCTTCTCTTTTTGAAAATTATTCCATAGGGGTCGTAAAAGTCGCGGAGAACATCACCTAAAAAATTAAAAGCGAGAGTTACGATAAGCAGCATGACAACCGGCCACAAAAGCCAGGGAAAATTGCGAAGGTTTGAAAGGGTTGAAATATCGCGGTTGATTAGAGACCCCCAGCTGACAGCAGGATCGTTGATACCCAGTCCCAGATAAGACAGAGTAGTTTCGCTCATGATAAAGCCTGGAACACTCAAGGCTGTGCTGACAATTAAAAGACTGGCGGTTTGGGGAATGATGTGGCGGAATATTACTATAACCGGCGGAACTCCTTCCAAATCGGCATCCATTATGAATTCTTCGCGTTTAATTGCATGGACAAGACCTCGGATTGTTCGGGCGGAACCAGGCCAGCCGACGAGCGAGAGTATCAATGTGATTACCATGTAGGCTGTACCGCTGTCCATTTTTGTGTTGAGCAGGGAGCGGAGAAATAAGATAAAATATAGTCCTGGAACCAGCATAAAGAATTCGGCAAAGCGCATGATTGCCCAGTCTATGCCGCCACCGAAATAGCCGGAAATTCCGCCAAAAAGGACGGCCAGAATCAGGGAGATAAAGGTTGCGACAAAGCCGATTGTGAGAGAAATTCGGCTGCCAAAAATTATGCGGCTGAAAAGATCTCGCCCAAGGTGGTCGGCACCCAGCAGGTATACGGGATAACCGCTGTCGCTACCGAAGAGATGGCGGCTGCAGGGGATAAAACCCAGCAATTTGTATTGGCTGCCTTTTACAAAGAATTTGAGCGAATGTATTGTTTCTGCATCTTTTACTCTTGCGTATCTCCAGGTGCTGCGGTTGATTACCCGGTATTCCCGGACTTTTAATCCCTGGGAAGTAAGCTGAAGGTTTGCAGGGTGATAGGTGTTGTTTTCAAAGGTTAAGGTTGCCGGATAGGGAGAGATGAATTCGGCAAATATCATGTTCAGGTAGAGAATAATCAGGATTACTACGGAGGCAACTCCAAGTGGTCTGGTTTTTAAAAAATCTATAAATTTCTTCATCTGGTTTTCCTTTTTTATTATTCTTTAACCTTTGTATCTGATTCTTGGGTCAACTATGGCGAGCAAGATATCGCTTATTATCATTCCGATTAGGACTAGGGCGGAAATAAACATTGTATTTGCAAGTACCAGGTTTATGTCTTCCTGCATTACGGCTTCGTACATGAGGCGACCAATGCCAGGATAGGCAAAAATTATTTCCAGAACAAGGGAACCGCCAAAAAGGCCTGCAAGGAGGTTGGCGCTGCCGGTGATGTAGGGGT
>DGTW01000172.1 GCA_002393835.1 Treponema sp. UBA4326 | reverse complement strand
CGTTTTTCTGGGCTTTAATTAACTTTTAAATGCCTTTCGTTTTTGTTGACGACAACGGTTTTATAAGGTATTATTAAGATTATGGGAATTGCTACTAGCCAACAGCTTACAAGATATTACGACCAATACCGTGACACTGAAATAACCTTCACAAAGGACATTATCCGTGCACTTGGACTCGATCCGCGGCAGGTATATGTAAAGTGTAACGGTGGACAATGGCCATGCATTATCAACTCGACATCTTTTCAGAACGCAAAAATCATAGTTGGAACAAAAGGCGGTGCATTCCAGGCTCTTGCGTCCAAAAACAACCCGACCGCGAACCTGCGATTTTGTTTTAACGAGCAGGAAGGCGACGGAATCATAACTTTTCTTGTTTCTTCCCGTGTTGCAGAAATCCGTCCATACATGAATTCCAAGGATTTGGTAATAGTAACGCTGCAATTTGCGGCTCGACCGCCAGACGACCTAATCGAAATCTGCGGCCGCCTTCTCGAAGCAAACGCCAACGCAATCCGACGACGAGAAGAGCGAATTCCTATCAACGATGACTCAAAGCGAAAGCTCAATCTTGCAAAAGAGGAATGCAATGTAATCGTGCAGAGCGTTCCACGGCATTGTGTTGTTCGAGACATATCTTTTTCAGGGGCAAGGGTAATCCTTATCGGCCTTTCCCAGTATCTTTCCGGCAAGGAAGCTGTTCTTCGCCTGGAATTCAATGAGCCAAGCGAAATTCTTTCAATAAAGGGCACTGTTGTCTCAGCCGACCTAATTCAGGGACGAAAAGACATTTGTCTCGCAAGCCTCAAATTTGACGAGAGCACCCTTCCCCTTTCATTCAAGATGCACCTAAACGCATATCTCACGGCCGTGCGAAAGATACAGCTTTCAGCTTCTGAGCAAATCGCCCAGCAAAAGGCTGCACAGCAGGCAAATGCCGAAAAACCGGCCGAGCAGCAAGGCTCAGAGGCGGTAAAGCAGGTTGCCCAGACACAGGCGGCTCCAGCCCAGGCTCAGACAACGGCCACACCGGCAAGTCCTGCCCAAGCACAGGCTGCTCCTGCACAGTCAAGCCCGGCTCCAGCTCCTCAAAGTGCCGCATCAGCAGAAAACACGCAAGCTTCAAATCCTGCCCCACAGGCAAATCAGGCATAAGCGATTTGAAATCAATATTTTTTCCGCAAACAGCGGGATTTTAACGGGAAGTGCGGGTTAATCACTTCGTGTGTTAATCAGCCCTTCCCTAATTTTTTACTCATTATTTCTTTTTAGGAGTTTTTATGAATCCAGTCTCACCCTTGGACTCTGTTTATTTCATCGACATTCCAGAAGGCTTTACCCTTTCGGACAAGGCTTTTCACCTCGACACAAGTATTCCTCTGCCTGTGCAAAAAAAAGCAGAGGACGCTCCCGGAACATTTGACATGAAGTCACTCACCGAAGAGCAAATTTTGGCAGGACTTCTTACAATCATGGCATACGACAGCAAAAACGAGCATATTCTCTACTACCGCTCAATTTTAAAGCACGCCCGTCCAAATCTCAAAAAAGAACTTGGAGAAGCAGCAATCCTAAAGGCAAAAAACGAAGACTTTGAGCTTGCTGAAGAAATTTTCCGAGCCCTCCATGGCTACGATCCTGAAGACATGACAATCGTCCTGAACATGGCGCTTTTCTTTGACCAGAGGGCAGATTCTTACCGCCGTTCTGGCCTCCATGACGATGCCGACGCTTACGATGACGACGCCCTTAACTACTACAGGGAAGCCCTGGACGCTGAGCCAGCCCTGCCGGATGCCTTCTTCAACGCAGGATTTTTCTACTTAAAGCAGCGAAACTACAAGGAAGCAAAGGACGCCTTTGAAACTTACCTTGCCCTCACCTGCGACATTAAGGACGAAGAATTGGGCGAAAACGGAATCTACAAAAAGAACCGTGCTCAGGAAATCCTCAACAACATCGCTAACCGGAACATGGACGACGACCACTTTAAAGCCGCCTACGACCTTATCAACCGCGGTCAGGAAGAAAAGGGACTTGAGGAAATCCGAAAATTCATCGAAAAGAACCCGAATGTCTGGAACGCCTGGTTCATGCTAGGCTGGGGAATGAGAAAGCTAGCCCGCTATGACGAGGCAAAAATGGCCTTTGAAAAAGCCCTGAGCCTTGAAGGCGGCGAAACCAGCGACACTTACAACGAGCTTTCAATCTGCCTCTTGGAGCAGGGAAAACTGTCAGAAGCAAAAAAACTTCTTGAAAAGGCCCTTGTAAAAGACAGCGAAAACACAAAAATCATCTCAAACCTGGGCTATCTCGCCCTAAAGGAAGGAGATCCTTCACTTGCAGCAGGCTACTTCCAGACAGTCCTGGAAATAGACCCAAGTGACAAAATCGCCGCCATGGAGCTAAGCAAACTTGATGTATAATTCGACGCAGATGAACACAGATAAACGCGGATAATATTTATTTATTCATCCGCGTATTTTTTCGTGTGTCCGCGTCTAAAAATTCAACTTTAGTTTATCCCCGACTTTGATATTCACTTTGTCAAACCAGCCCTGGGGAACTTCCAGGGCATAAAGGACATTCGTGCTGCTGGTAACATTGGCAAGGCTGAATGGGGTCATGTCAAGGATATCCCTAATCCGGCCGTTTTTGTCAATGTAGGCAATGGAAAGAGGATGGGGAGTATTCTTCATCCAGAAGTTAAGAACCTGCTCCTCCTCAAAAATAAAGAGCATTCCCGTTCCGTCAGGTATTTTCTGGCGGAACATAAAGCCGTTCTGTCTCTCCGCAAATGTCGAGGCGATTTCGGTCTTTACGGCAATCTCACTGCCTTGCGAATTTACAAGAATCAATTTTTTTACAGGCAGATTTGATTTTGCAGAGCAGGAAGCCGACAGAAAGACA
>DGTW01000333.1 GCA_002393835.1 Treponema sp. UBA4326 | reverse complement strand
CATCCTCACCGACATAGCCGGCTTCTGTAAGGGTAGTGGCATCTGCAATGGCAAACGGAACTTTGAGCTTTTCGGCCAGGGTTTTTGCCAGCAAAGTCTTTCCGCTTCCAGTTGGTCCAATAAGAAGGACATTTGACTTCTCGATTTTGACATCGTTTTCGGTGTTGATTACATCGAGCTTTGACATTCTCTTGTAGTGGTTGTATACGGCAACCGAGAGGGCCTTTTTAGCATAATCCTGGCCGATTACATATTCGTCGAGATAAGCCTTAAATTCCTTTGGTGAAGGAACCTCTGTCATGTCGATTGGGTCAACGGACTTTTCCTTTTGGGCGACGATTCCCTCGCAGACTGCAATACACTTGTCACAGATGAAAATATTATTTGAAGGTGCTGCTACGAGATGACGCTTGTCATCACCCGGCTTTCCGCAGAAAGAGCAGTACTGAACATCACTTCTGAATCCACGCATTATTTAGCCTCCGATGCACGAGACGGCATGACCTTATCGACGATTCCGTAAGCCAGGGCATCCTCAGCGCTCATAAAGAAGTCACGCTCCATGTCCTTTGCGATTTCGTCCTCAGACTTGCCGCATTTTTCTGCAAGATATTTGATGGAAAGTTTTTTGAGGCGGATGATTTCTTTTGCCTGAACTGCGATGTCGCTTTCCTGCCCCTGAACGCCACCACGAGGCTGATGAATCATTACTCGGCAAGAGGGAAGGGCAAATCTCTTTCCTTTTGTTCCGCCTGCAAGAAGAATTGCTCCCATTGAAGCTGCCTGGCCGATACAGATTGTCTGAATGTCGCATTTGACATACTGCATTGCATCATAAATTGCAAGGCCGGCCGTTACACTTCCGCCGGGAGAATTGATATAAATGCTGATGTCTTTGTCCGGGTTTTCTGACTCAAGGAAAAGAATCTGAGCCACGACCAGGTCAGCATTCAAATCGTTGATTTCACCGTCAACGAAAATAATACGGTCTTTTAAAAGCCGTGAATAAATGTCGTAAAATCGCTCTCCGTTTCCGCTGCGTTCGATGACGCTAGGCATGTAACTGTTCATCTGTTCGTTCATTATAAAATCCTTTCTAATAAATATAATGAATTTTTCAAAAAAAATCCAAAAAAAAAGGAATGTTTCTGAAAAAAAAATAGGGAAGTGCCGACTAACACTTGAAGCGATTGTTCGGCACTTCCCGTCATTTTGCCGAAATTATTTGAAATTTCGGACAGATAGCGGCATTCCGCTTATTTCAAGTTGAAAAGCTCTTTGAAAGAAATTTTGTCGCCTTTGCCAAGTTTGACTTCAGCAAAAATCTCTTTGTAAAGCTTCTGCTCTTTTGCCTCATCGATGAGGTATTCTTTTGAGCGTGGGTCAGCGTAGTGCTGTTTAACCTCGTCAACAGAAATTCCGTTTGCGTCGGCGATTTTCTGATATTCACTCTCGATTTCCTCTGGAGTGACTGAGATGTTTCGCTCTTTGAGGAGATTGTCAACGATGATTCGGCTCTTGAGCATTTTCTCTGCGTCGCCAGTCCATTCCTTGAGCATGTCTTCTTTTTTCTGACCAGAAGCTGTAATCATTTTGTCGAGTTCTTCCGGAGTTGTCTGGAACTGCTGTGCCATCATTCTCCAGCGGCCGTCAAGCTCTGCGTTGAGCATACTTGCAGGAATCTCAAAGGGATTCTTCTCAACGAGGGCAGAAAGAAGCTCGTTTGTCTTGATTTCGTTGATTTTGTTTGTGCGGGCATTTTCAAGCTTCTGCATGATGTCTTTTTTGAGGTCATCAAGAGTCTTGAATTTCTCGTTTACATCCTGTGCAAGCTCGTCGTCGAGGGCCGGGAGGTTGCGGATTTTAATCTGTTTTACTGTGACAGAATATGTCTTTGTTTTGCCTGCAAACTCTTTGTCCTTTTCGTCTTTGCCGTATTTCTTTGTGACTTCTTTTGACTCGCCTTTCTTCATACCAATGAGGTCGTCGTCAATTTTGTAGACATTCTCAGCAGTTCCGAGAGTGAAGGTGAAGTCCTCGCGTTTTGTTGAGGCGATTTCTTCTCCCTTTTCGTCTTTTTCTACGATAGAGATTGTAATGATGTTGTCTTTCTCAGCCTTCTCGTCATCTTTTTTGTCGATTACGACTGCGTTGCGCTCCTGAATGCCTTTGAGTTCTTCCTGAAGCTCAGCGTCACCGACAGTTACCTGTGGCTCTTTTACTGTTACTGATTTGAAGTCAAAGCCTTTGAGGTCTACTTTTGGGAATACATCGTAAGTAACTGTGTAGACAAAATCCTTTGATGTGTCGAACTCAGGCATTTTTTCGAGGACTGGCTGTGCATAAGGAAGAGGGCGGTTATCCAATTCTTTTTCGTCTGAGAAAATTTCGTTCAAAGATTTGTCGATAAGGTCGCTTGCAGCTTCCATTTTAATCTGCTCGCCGTATTTGCGCTCCAAAACTGAAGCCGGAACATGTCCTTTGCGGAAGCCTGGAATCTGAACCTGCTTAACATATTTTCCCATTGTCTCATTGTAGCTGTCAGCGACGTCTTTTTTGGCAACAGTTACAGTGAGTTTTGCTGCCGAGTGTTCCAATTTTTCGATTTCTTTTGTGACTTTCACACTAGTCCCCTTAAAATGTTGAAATAAAAAAAGCGATTCAGATGAAATCCAAATCGCTTCTCGTTAGAGCGGAAAACGGGATTCGAACCCGCGACATCCACCTTGGCAAGGTGACGCGCTACCACTGCGCTATTTCCGCAAAATAAATTTGCATCTGCTATATTGCAATAAACTGTATGCTGCGGCAGAGCCACACAGTTAGAGCGGAAAACGGGATTCGAACCCGCGACATCCACCTTGGCAAGGTGACGCGCTACCACTGCGCTATTTCCGCAAAATCAGCTGAAGCTATGCGAGAGAAGGGACTTGAACCC
>DGTW01000228.1 GCA_002393835.1 Treponema sp. UBA4326 | reverse complement strand
CCCACATCTGATGCTGTCCAACGTCGGTTGTGACAATCAGATTGTCCTGCTCCAAACCGGCACTTGCAGCCAGCTTAGGAACGCTGGAAATAAAAGTGCGCGGATTTGCGAGTTTTTCTCCCTTAGGGCGGCCACATTCAAAAGAATCATTTTCGCTCTTAATTTTGCGAACCTCTTCAAGCCAGGCCTTGTTTGCAGAAAGCTTATGTTCAGAAGCAAGCTCTGCAAGCACTGGGAAAACCGATTCTACATCAGCAACAATAGAAATATCAGTCATCATGATTTTATCTACTTCTGCCGCATCAATATCGATATGAACAATTTTTGCATTAGGACAGAATTTCTGAACCACGCCGGTTGCACGGTCATCAAAACGAACTCCAGCCGCAATTACAAAGTCGCTTTCGTGCATTGCATAGTTTGCGGCGTAGCTTCCGTGCATTCCAACCATGCCTATAAACTCCGGACGCTTTTCTGAAATGCAGCCAAGGCCCATAAGCGAAGTTACCAGTGGAATAGAATAATTATCAAGGAAGCGTGCAAGTCCGCTGGAAGCTTCCAGAGTATTACAGCCACCGCCACAATACAAAACGGGCTTTCTGGCAGAAGCCATCAAGGAAGCAATGGCATTAAGCTTTTCTGAATATTCATCTGCAGGAGTATGAAAGCGAATATCGCGAACACGAATCTTACTGATATCCGGCCAGTCTTTAAATTCACATTCTTCCAGCTGAACATTGCGGGGAACGTCGATTAAAACAGGGCCCGGACGTCCGCTGCAGGCAATTTCAAAAGCTTTAGGAATAACCTCAAGCAGCTCTGAGGCAGACTTTACCATTACCGAATGCTTTGTAATAGGAAAAGAAAGTCCAAAGGTGTCGGCTTCCTGAAAGGCATCGGTTCCGATAAGGTTTGTGTTAACCTGCCCTGTTATCGCAACGAGAGGGATAGAATCGCTCCTGGCATCTGCAACGGCCGTAAGAAGATTCATGGCTCCAGGCCCGCTTGTTGCCATGCAGACGGCAGCCTTTCCAGTAACCCGGGCTACTCCCTGAGCCATAAAGCCTGCAGCCTGTTCCTGACGGACAAGGACATGCTTGAAATTTGAAACGAAAAGCTCGTTATAAAGGGGAAGAATCATGCCGCCGGGAAGGCCAAATACGACATCAATTCCGTTCTGCCGCAGGAGATTTATGATAATCTGAGAGCCGGTTAACTTTGCCATAGTAGCCTTCCTTAATTTTTGGAAATGTCGTTTAAAATAAAAAAAGTTGGCAGCTTTCTACTTTCCCCCGGTTAGGAGTATCATCGACGCAGAGGTGCTTGACTTCCGTGTTCGGAACGGGAACGGGTATTGCCACCTCACTATGACCACCAACAAATATAATACTAATGAAAAGTTGGAATCATGTCAACAGTTTACGAAAGATTTTCGATTTTTATTTGTGTATATCCAGGTTTCGCTTGTTCCATGTTGAGGGATTGTAAAGCTCAAGCTCGCTGATTTCCTTCCAGCGGTATTTCGGAAATGTCGGCGGGAAGAGTGGCTTTGGAGCGGGCTTCTTTCGCTTGTTGTTTTCTTCGATTGTTCCAAGGAAATATGATGAAGTCTCCATGGCAGTCCGATCGCTTTCCTCAGGAACTTTTACCAGGTAAGGCTCTCCGAAAGCCACGATACCTCCTTCAGAGTCGTAAGTGGGATTCTTGTCGAATTTTGAGGATTTCTGAATATTACGGATTTTTGTGCTTCTTCCTGTGGTGCACTGAAAGACCTGAGAGCCAATGCGAAGGTACTTGTCAACGGAAAAGATTTTGTCGCCGTCAGAAAAACTTGCCTTTGCATAAGAATATTCCATTTCAGAAAGCCAGTAGCGGATACGGTAAATCTCACTGCCATTCTCACTTACATAATAAGACACAACTTCTTTTTGGAAGACAGGTTTTGCGATTGTAAGGCCTGAGGCAGAGGAAGCCGCCCTGTAGAATCCGTCTGAGCTTGATTTTTGAGCCTGATTTGATGAAGAATCTGGAGAAAGACGCAAATCAGTGACGCTTGCGCTGTCCTTAATCAGAAAATTCATGTAGATTTTACCGTCGATTACGCAAAGAGGAATAAGTACAGGGATTTTTTCGTGGGGATATTTTATTGAAAGCTCGTAGACTCCCGCTGTTCTTGAAGGATTTTCCACAATTGTGACATACTGAATCTGAATGTCCTCAGCCGGAGACTTTGTGGTATCGTTACGGTCACGGGATTTTAGTTCCGAAAAAGAAGCAGGTTCTGCAGCCCTGTCGTTGTACCACTGGTAAAAGACACGGAGGACAAGGGCGAATTCATTCTGATTTGAGAACATAACGAGCCTGTCATTTCCCTGCCAGATTCCCTGAAGAAGAAGGGGAAGGTTGTCAGAAAGAAGATGTTCAGTTACTGGAGCAAGCCCGGAAGATTCATTTCTGACAGAAACCAGCCCCTCCCCGCCCCGGGTAGTCTGTGCTGAAAGAAAAGTTCCTAAGAGAAAAATTGCTATAAAAAATCCAAATCTTTTGTATAACATAATTCTTTATAATGCCACACGGATTCGATTTTCCTACGGAAAATCAGCCTTAAAACAAAAATCCGCGTTTATCTGCCTTCATCTGCGTCTCCAGCTTTTTACTTTCCAGTATGCCCAGGCACGCCCGCACGGGAAACAGGCCAGAAGCGATATGATGTCGTTCCAAGCATACGGCTTCGGCTTACATATTGCGGTGCCATGTCGCTTGTATAGGTCACACTGTAGCTGTCAAAATTTGTGAGCTTTGCGTTCCACCTGTCGTAGGAATGGCGCATATCGAGGGAATTGAAACGGTTGTCGCCCATCATAAAATAGCAGTTTTCTGGAATGTAGCGGGGATTTCCATTCTCGTCGTTGGCCGGGAAGACCGGCATATTGCGCAGGTCCAGCAGCATGACATAGGAATAAAGTTTCTGTGCCTCGGCAATATAGGCAGAGCGCATATCGTCATTTTGCCAGACATCGTTCTGCAAGCCCTGGGCATAAAGCTCGGCGTTGCGTAAAATCATTTTTCCTGCGACAAGCTTAATCATTATGTTGAGGCGGTAATTTGCCTCGGCATAAAGGTCGCCAGCAAAATCAGGATTGCCCTTGCACCAGTCGCTCATAAAGTCCGAAAACCAGACAGAGCCATTCTCCGAAGAAAGAAGGGATGCCGTAAGATAGCTTGAATTTATGAAAAGGGAGTAGACATCCAGCTGCTCGTCAGAAAAAGAAATTCTGCCTTTTTTGCTATTAGGAAGTTTTTTGAAAACTGACTCAAAGGAAGCGGCGATTTTTTTGCATTCAGAAGCGGCCTCTGAAAGATTTAAGCTACGCCTCTCTTCTTCGACAGAAAGCATTTCGGCATAATCTGAGTCCCGGAGAGGAAAATCACGGATGCCGCTTTTGAGGCTCGGCTTGACATCGTTTAAATTCCATGTTGCCCAGCTTGAATCAGAGTCGACTGCCTTAAATTCAGGCGAATCTTTTGTTCGGGAATAGAGGATTCCGTCCTGCATCATAAGCTGCTCGCCCTCAAGGCCGCAGACTCGTTTTACGAGGGGATCTGCCTTCTGGTTTCCGTTTTCGTCCACATTCAGGTTGACTTTAGTGAGGGTACACATGTAAACGAGCTGGGAAAGGAAGGTGCGAACCTCGGATTTTCGGTCGTTTGAGTAATGGGGATTTCGGAAGACAACTATGTCGCCACGCTTGTATTTTTTGAGGTAAGGAAGCCCCACTTCCGAAAGAGGGAATTTGGGGCCGCTCAGGGTTTTGAAAACTACGACACGGTCTTTTACTAAAAATTCCGGAACCATTGACTCAGAAGGAATTTCGTAAAGCTGAACTATGAAAATATTGAGCAGAAGAACCATGAAGACGGCCTGAACAAGGGCATCAATCCAGCTTAAAAGCTCACGGACACTTGATTTTACCAGTGACTTGCTGGCAGGATTCTTTTTTTCTGCCTTCTGTTTTTCGACAAATGAAGCCCACTCCCCGCTCACCTTTGATATGTACTTGGGATTAAGGTAATGAAGAAGCACTAGAGTGAGGGCAGAGGCAAGAAGCCAGAGGATGACAGAGATGACATCAAGGGCAAAAGGAGTGCCGTATTCACCAGCCCGGCGGAAAACAAAGGCAACCAGAAGAACATAAGGAAGGTACTGCAAGAGTTCCCTGACGACTGAAATGAAGACAAGCTTATTCTCAGAGAAGAGTTTTTTTATGGAAGAAAAAAGAAAAAATGCCGTAAAAGCAAGGGAAAGCGGAAAGGCGATTAAAGAAATATCTGCGTGGAAAGAAATAAGCGTAAGTGAAAATAAAGCGGAGAAAGAGCCGCACAAAAGAGCGAGCTTGGAAAGTCTTTTTGTATTCATAAATTCATTATATCAGATAGAGAAATTATTGTCTTTACTCTCGGCTATATTGCTTTTTTTCGCACTTTACAAAATTTTCCGCCTATAATAATATTTTTCCCCCCGGATAGTATACATTAAGTCAATTCTATCAGCATTTTTCGCACTTCTTGCATTCACGATAATTTCCTGCCAGAACGAAACTAGCAGCAAAGACGGCGATTCAATTCTTTCTTCTATCGCAATCAGCACACTTCCAACAAAAACGACATACGAGCAAAACGAAACATTCACACCGAGCGGTTTAAAAATCACCGCAAGCTATTCAGATAAAAGCACGAAAACCATAGCCTACCCAGCCACGGGTCTTTCAGTCACACAGCCAAGCACCGAAAGCACAGGCACGAAAACCGTCACTGTAAGCTACACTGAGAACGCCGTCACAAAAAGCACGACCTTTACGATTACAGTTACGCCGCCAGCCAGCGAAAAGATTACTACAACAGAAGAAATTGGTGGCGTGGTATATTATGTAAAATCTGATGCTCCTACAACTGCAAGTGTTGCTAAAAAAACTTCAACAATAAAGGATGGTGCAAATAATTTATCAATTTCTGTTGCAAAAGAAGATTCTAAAAAAAATAAAATGTTCGATAATTGAGAAAAGGAAGATGGGCGTTCCCCGCCTACGGCGGGTCGGCTGTTCCGCACTTCGCTCACGCTCATACCGCTTCGCGGTACTTCGGTGCTCCATAGCCTAACGATGGTGGGGTGATTTTTTAGCTTGCATCTAGGAAAAGCTTTGGTACAATATAATTATCTGGCTAATCGCTGAAACCTATTTTTTGATGACGGATTAGTAAAAAATCTCGCTCTATCCTGAAAAGATAGCACGAGATTTTACAATAAAAACAAAAGAAGCGAATAATATGAAAGCAGAAACTATGGAAAGAAAATTAAAAGAAATGAAGGAAGCAAGAAAGAAAATGAATCCTCGCTATGTAAATAAAATAGCAGAAGCAAAGCAACAGGAAAAAGAACTCAAAGCGAAAATAAAAGCTAAACAAGAACAAGAACAAAACAAACACTCCAAAAAAACTGTTAAAACAAAAACACAAACTCATACACAAACAAGGAATTCAGACGGAATGTCAGAACAAGAATACATTGAAAGGTTGACAGGAAAAGAGCATCCATCAGTTCCTAAAAATAAACAGACAAAAGCAATTCGCAATGGATTAATCAATTATAATCCCTATTATGAGGAACAGTTTAACTCTATGCCTAAAGCACAATTGAAAAAGGAAGTAGAAGGTCTTGTAGAACAATTAGTTGAAGATAATAAGACTTGTGTTCAAGAAGGATTAAAATCATTTGAAAATGAACAAGAACTAATTTTGGCTTCAGTAAAAGAAGCTGCGCAAACTTTAAGAGTCTCTTCTGACAATATTATTAGTTTCATAAAAGGCAAATAAAACTAGGGAAAATAACGATTTCGAGATATTTATAACCATTTGGAGATGCTAATGTTAATTCTACGAAAATCCGAGATGAATTCTTTGATGCAACTAAAACCAAGAGTTGTCATCAAAAAAACTAAAATCACAATTCCTCACGAAACGGCTTGTAGGGCTTGTACTACACAATGCAGCACAGGTTGTGCTGGTAGTTGCACGCATTACTGTCAAGGCGACTGCGGAAGAAGTTGTGTCGGCGGATGTACTTATTACTGCCAGGGAAGTTGTAGTCATTATTGTCAAGGTAATTGTGGAAGAAGTTGTGCAAGTGGGTGCATGGAAAGTTGTTCTGGTGATTGTACAGCAAGATGTGCAGAAACTTGTGGTCGCAATTGTGCAGGTGAATGTTGGAGTTCATGCAAGGGTAGTTGTATGACAGGGTGTTCTGATAATTGTACAGATGGTTGTAAGGCGGGGTGTATAAATAAATGTGCTGGTGATTGTGGCGGGG